>JAAFJK010000323.1 GCA_013298105.1 Cytophagales bacterium | reverse complement strand
TAAAGGTTGTACCATCTTTAGATACTTGGAAATTGGCAGGAGCTGTTAGAGTAACATCAGTTGCAATATTCGCACCTGTCAAGGTATAAGTTTGGGTAGCAGAATTTGCGCCATTGTTGGTACTTGCAAAAGTCAAAGAAGTAGGATTAGCTACTAAAGTCGCTGTATTGCCTGCCTCTATGCCTGTCAAACCTACTGTAGTATTCACAAAACCGCTATGCGTAATCGTGCCTGTTTTCGTGCCATTCGTACCAGAAGCAGGCGAGAAACGAACTGTTACAGTTTGTGTAGAAGAAGTAGTGAAATTGGCTACAGTATAGACTACACTTGCACTAAAGGTTGTACCATCTTTAGATACTTGGAAATTGGCAGGGGCTGTTACAGTAACATCACTTGCAATATTCGCACCTGTCAAGGTATAAGTTTGAGTAGCAGAATTTGCGCCATTGTTGGTACTTGCAAAAGTCAAAGAAGTAGGATTAGCTACTAAAGTCGCTGTATTTCCTGCTTCTATGCCTGTCAAACCTACTGTAGTATTCACAAAACCGCTATGCGTAATCGTGCCTGTTTTCGTGCCATTCGTACCAGAAGTAGGAGAGAAACGTACACTTACAGTTTGTGTAGAAGAAGTAGTGAAATTGGCTACAGTATAAACTACACTTGCACTAAAGGTTGTACCATCTTTAGATACTTGGAAATTGGCAGGAGCCGTAACAGTAACATCAGTTGCAATATTCGCACCTGTCAAGGTATAAGTTTGGGTAGCAGAATTTGCGCCATTGTTGGTACTTGCAAAAGTCAAAGAAGTAGGATTAGCTACTAAAGTTGCTGTATTGCCTGCTTCTATGCCTGTCAAACCTACTGTAGTATTCACAAAACCGCTATGCGTAATCGTGCCTGTTTTCGTGCCATTCGTACCAGAGGTAGGCGAGAAACGAACTGTTACAGTTTGTGTAGAAGAAGTAGTGAAATTGGCTACAGTATAAACTACACTTGCACTAAAGGTTGTACCATCTTTAGATACTTGGAAATTTGCAGGAGCTGTTACAGTAACATCACTTGCAATATTCGCACCTGTCAAGGTATAAGTTTGAGTAGCAGAATTTGCGCCATTGTTGGTACTTGCAAAAGTCAAAGAAGTAGGATTAGCTACTAAAGTAGGCGTTGGCACTGCCGTAACAGTTCCACTTACTGCTACATTTTGAGTAGTTGCACCACCACCCGCATTGGTAACATTGCCACTTGGAGAACCTACACTTGCACTTGCTAATATTCTCACAAAAACAGTGGTATTTGAAAGTGTTGCACTTGTGTAAGCTACATTCAAAGAACCCGCATATCCACTGCCTGCAGTTAATGATACCTCATAACCTGTAGGAGCTGTAATAGCAATATTAGCAGGAAAGCCTGTTAAATTTGTGCCACTCAAAGTATAAGATTGATTGGCTGAGGCTGTCCCTGTGGTGGTGGTAAAACCGCTTAAACTTGTAGGAGTTGCTGTTAAAGTAGGTGTTGGTGCATTACCTGTTTCTGTGCCACTCACATTGACAATTACATCAGCTATAGCCGTATAAGAAGAATTGGTAATGGTTCCTGTTTTCAATCCATTTATGCCAGAGGAAGGCGCAAAACGCACAAATACGTTTTTGGGTGTTGCTAAATCGGCAGTAGTATAGCTTGCTGATGTTCCAAAAGTAGTTCCATCTTTTGAAACTTGGAAATTGGTAGATGCTGTAAAAAGCACATCATTTATGAGATTTGTTCCTGAAAGTTGGTAGGAGGTCGCAGTAGAAAATGCACCATTAGCCACATTTCCAAAATCAGGAATTGTAGTAACAGAAGCATTTAATGTTGAGGGGGTAGCAGGTATGTTGGTAACTTTTGCCCAAGTATCAGACATACGTATATAGTCTATCTCACCTGAAAGTGTACCTGATCCTTGTCTAAGTGCCACTGAAGCTAATCCACCACTTGGCATACCTGAACCAACGACTGTAACATTAAAATCACTCCCTGTAGAAGAAATAGCATTAGAAACAGGTAAGGTAGGCTCATTAGTGAAAGAGTCGCCTATGGCAAATACAAATAAGGTGCATTCGTCATCAGTGCTGACAGGTGTAAGCACAAAAGTACCTACAATGTTGTATTTTATTACAACAAGATAAGTAGTATTGAGTGTGTAAGTGGTAGGCAAGTAGGCTGTAGTGCTTGCTGATGCTTTGCGCAATCCAATGTTTACACCACCAGCAGTTGATTTTACATAAATACGCGCAGGGTAAGTAGAGCCTCCTGGACTATTATTCAATGCAAAAAAATAGTCTTCTGTTGGATTTGCTACACTAAAATTAACCAAAAAAGACACATACGTAGTGCCTGATGCGAAAGGTACAGTCGCCATACGTCTACCAGCATCTTCTGCATTTGTGAGAGAGGTAAATGGAACTTTGCCACCTACAGTACCATAAGAACCAAAGGACAAATTGCTATTGGGTACATATTGTAAAAATGTGCCTGTACTGCCTGTACTGCCTATACCTGCCCAGCCACCATTTCCTACCAAATTGCCTGCCGTGGCACCATAATTAAAGTTCTCAGTGAATAACTGCGCCCTTGCCTGCGTGGACAAAAAAATAGCCAGCATCATACAAAACAAAGTTTGCAAGCTGGCTGAGTATGTAGTTTTTTTCATACTTTTGGGTTTTAATTTTTAATTTTTTGCAAATTTAAAGAAACTTAACTTATAACTTGCAAAAGCTATGTAAAGTTTTTGTGATTTTTCTTTTTGGATACCTTGCCTGCCCGACCGCCGAAAATAAAAATCGGAGGGTTTGGCGTTTTGGTATTTAATTTGTAATATTGCAACATAGGATACCAAAATCTGTCCCTCTCATAACTCATGGAAACGCAACAATCTACTACCGACCTTGCCCTTGCCCCCCAAAGTACCAATGGCAATCACCACGAACACGAAGTTAGTATCTCTTATGAAGAATACAAAGCCCTCGAATCAGGCTTTTTAGAAGAAAAACGTAAACTCGAAGACCGTATGTGGCTCGACTCCAATATGAGCCGATTTGACGAGATTTTGCGCCAAAATTATGACAGCTCTATCCGTAGATTTTCTGAAAAAGTAATCACTTATATAGCCAAAGCGACAGGGGCAGTATATGGCGCATTTTTTACAGTAGATTTTGAAACCCATACCATAAATGCCACAGGCGGTTATGCGTGTACGGTAGAAACTATGGAAAGAACAAAGTTCAATTTTGGAGAAGGACTCGTGGGGCAAGTAGCCAAATCAAAAGAAATTATGTCTTTGGATAATGTAGAAACACAACTTGACTCCTCGCTCGGGCGTATCAGTGCCTGTTTCCTTACCATTGCGCCTTTGATATTCAACGACAAAGTGTATGGCATCATAGAACTCACTACCCTCAGCAAACTAAAACCACGCAATTTTACGCTCCTTGAGCGCATGACACAGAGCATCGCGGCAGTCCTTCAAAGCCTGCTAAACAATCAACGCACCAAAGAACTACTCATAGAAAGCCTCCAGCAAACTGAAGAATCCAAAAAACGTGATGAAACGTTGCAAAGCCTCCGCGAACAACTCCAAAGAAAAGAAGATGAGTTGCAAAAACTGATAGGCAATATTCAAACTACTGAAACAGGCATCACAGCAGAAACTTTTACAAATCTTCATGCAGAACTCCTAAATGCCCAAGATGAACTCGCCCAAATCCGTCAAGCGTGGCAAACTCAACAAACTAACATAGCGCAATTTGCCCAAATACAGCAAGAACACGCGGCTCAAACAGAAAAAATAAACCAACAAGATGACCAAATAAAAAACTTGACAGATTCTTTGCATTGGAAACACGAAGAAATAGAAAGACAAAGTAAAGTCCTGCAAGACCGCAAAGCCGAGTTCGAAAATATCCAAAACGCCCTCGTAGAAAAAGAAACTGAAAACAAAAAGTTTTTGGAAGAAATCATACGCCAAGAAAAAACACTACAACAACTCCACGCACAGCTCAAAGATACACTCTCACAGGCACAAGTCCCCGCAGAAATAGCCGAACTGAAAGACCTTTTGCAACAAAAAGAAACGCTCTATGCACAACTACAGCAAGCCCTTGAGCTGGAAAGAATCAACTATGTAGAACAGGTGGAGTCTATGCAAAAAGCCTCCGCAGAAATAGAAAACCTCGAACAGCAATGGAGTGTCCAAACCCAAATCTGGCAAGTTTGGCAAGAAACCGCCAAAGAACGTGAAGAAGAATTTAAAACCCTGAAAGGAGAGTTTGACAAAGAAGTCGCTTTTGGACAAAAAATTGAAGCCGAGCTGAATACATTGAAACACCAAGTCTTGCAAAAAGACACCGAAATCAACACGCTCAAAGCACAAGCAGAAACATTTACCCAAATTCAGGCGGAAATAGTAGCCCTGAAAGATGAAATTTTGCAAAAAGATACTGAACTCCATGCACTCAAGGCACAAGTAGAAACCATCAATCAAGAAACTCTTGCGCAAATGCAACAAGAAATCAGCAAGCGCAATGCTGAACTCCAAGACCTACAAAACCGCTATGCCAAGAAGGAAGACGAGCATCTTGTAACCCAATATATGCTTCATCAAATGCAAGCAAACCCGCTTGTAACCAGAGAAACCGAACGCTTGACTAAAGAAATCGAGCTTAAAGACTTAGAAATCAAAAGACTACAAAATAAAATACCCACCCAAACTGACGGCGCAGAAGTATCTTCTGAAATCCTCTCCCAAGTTACAGAACAAGCCGAAACTATAGACCAACTCAAAGACGAACTCCAAAGATACACCCAAGCGTATGAGGACTTGAATAAAAGTTTTGAAGAAACCTCTGAAGCCCTCGAAAATACCAAAAAACAACTCGAAGAAACCGCAGAAGCCCCCGAAATATCCTCGCTCGTAGCCGAAATAAGAGAAAAAGAAACCCTCGTAAAAGACCTTCAGCAAAAACTAAGCGCGTATGATACGCCCGATAGCTATATCGCCAAACAATATGAGCATATCCAACAAAAAATAAAAGACCTCGAAATCGTACAACAACACCTCGCAGACAAAGAAGCAGAGCTAAACTACCTCAAAGAAGCCCTCGAAACCGAAAAAACTACCATCTCTCAAACCACAGCAGAGCAAAATATCCAACTCCAAAACCAAATAGACTTCAAACAAGAAGAAGTCCAAAAACGCGAAGCAGAACTATCCACCTTGTTCAACAAAATAAATACGGCTTTTGCGATGCTTGAAGTGGATATGGAAGGCAGGATATTGAGTGCCAACAACAAACTTTTGTTTATTTTGGGATTAGCTTCTGAAGAAATGGTCTTGGAAGAATTGCAAAAATTCTTGAAACCCGAATTTGTAGAATCAAATGCCTACAAACAAATGTGGAACGAACTTGCCAAAGTAGGTGCTACTCAAATCGTGGAGGAGTTCACTATGATAGGCAGGAAAGAGCGCGAAGTTAAAATGAACGTTACCTTTGTGCCTATTCTTGATGGGGCAGGCAAGCCATACCAGATAATCCAAGTCGTGAACTTCATAAATCCTGAAGACACAGGCTACAAAAAAATGATTTATGGCAATGACTTCACTGAACTTGCCGAAGAAGCCAACCAAAATATTCCTACAGAAACCGAAAACGAAACAGAAATAACCACACCTGTAGCAGTAGTGGAAAACTTGGACTTTGACGAAGAAAAAGAAATATTCAAAGCTATCCAAAGCTCGTTTATGCTTTTAGAACTCGATACGCAAGGCAAAATCACGACTGCCAATCATCAAATCGCCCTCTGTCTCGGTTATGACGAAGCGGAGCTGGTAGGCAAGGCGCACGCAGACCTCCTACACGAAGACGAGCAAGATGGAGAAAACTACCAAGACATACTTGCCCACCTCAGCGAAGGACATTATGCTACCGAAGTCTTGACGTACATAGGAAAAGAAAAAGAGAAAATAAAACTCCGTAGCTACTTCAACCCCCTGAAGGACAAAGACGAAAAAACCCGCAAGGTACTTGTCATGAGTCAATATATGCACTAAGGAACGAATAAAAAATGGTTGCCTGACAATTTTTGTGGAAAAACATTTTTTGAGCAAGTTCGGATTTAAGAAACGCCTTTTTTGCTCAATAGGATAGGGTTTTAAACCCTATCCTATTGAGCAAATATATGCACTAAGGAACGAATAAAAAATAACTTGAGAATATTTAGCCACGCTGTAAGCGTCTGTTATCGAGCAGACGCTTACAGCGTGGCTTCGCGTGAGTGAAATTATCATGTTATTTTATTTTCATTCCTAATACATTCCCAACCGCAAAACAGCACACAATCTTTTGTGTGCTGTTTTATTTTGCGCAAAGACACACGAAAAAACACAAATTTTTCAAAGTATTTTGAAAATTCTAAAAAATCATTAGCTTTGCACCCACTTATATTTTTTGACTGAAAAACACACCAGAACGAATCATAACAGGCAAGAAAAGCCTTTTGAGATATTTTTATTATTTTGTAGATTAAATTAAACACTGAAAAAAGTATGATGACGAAAGAAACTGCCCTTAAGCAGTATTTTGGCTACGACACTTTCCGCCCACATCAAGCGGAAATCATAGAAAATGCCTTAACAAACCAAGATGCACTTGTAGTGATGCCCACAGGTAGCGGCAAATCGCTTTGCTACCAACTTACCTCGCTTATGCGTGAAGGCATTACAGTCGTAATCTCTCCCATTATCCCTGTGATGAAAGAGCGCGTACAAGCCCTGCAAGCCAACGGCATCAGCGCAGAGTGCATTCATGGCGGACAGCCCCAAGAGGAGCAACATCAGATAGAGGACGATTGTACGCAAGGCAGAGTAAAAATCCTGTATATTTCTCTTGAAAGGCTTTTTGTAGGTAATTATTTTGAATTTTTGCAAGAGCTGACCATTGACCAATTCATAGTAGAAGAAGCGCATTGCATTTCGTTCTGGAGCCATGATTTTCGCCAAGAATATACCCAACTCCAAGCACTCAAAGCCACATTTCCACAAATACCCCTCATGGCGGTTACGGCAGTAGCCGATGCTTCTACAAGACAAGACATTCAAAAACAGCTCGGCATACAGGCAGGCAAGGCATTTGTGGCTACTTTCGATCGCCCGAACCTGAACCTCGCAGTGCTACCAGGTAGGCGCAGATTAGATACCATTTGTGAGTTCCTTGAAGCACACCCACAGCAGGCAGGCATCATTTATTGCCTTAGCCGCAAAACAACTGAATATATTGCCCAATCACTCAACGAACTTGGATTCAAAGCCAGAAACTATCACGCAGGACTCGAAGCCAGTCAAAGAACACAAATACACGAGGAGTTTTCAAAAAACGAAGTACAAATCATAGTCGCTACCATTGCTTTTGGGACAGGTTTGGATAAGTCAAACCTCCGTTGGATTATCCACTACAATATGCCCCGCAATGTAGAAAGTTTTTATCAAGAAATAGGACGCGCTGGACGTGATGGCTTGCCTGCCGACACGCTCATACTCTATAGCTATGCAGACGTGATAGCCCAGATGCGCTTCAATGAAGAACACCCACAAGACCGCAAAGAACTCCTAAACATCAAACTCGACCGTATGCGCCAATATTGCGAATCGCGTATCTGTCGTAGGAAAGTGCTTTTGTCGTATTTTGGCGAATTTTTGGCAGAAGATTGTCAGAATTGTGATGTGTGTGAAGAAAATGCAACCAAGATAGATGGCACAGTCATTGCCCAAAAAATCCTTTCCTGCGTAGCCCGCACCAACGAACTTATCAATCAAAATATGGTCGTAGAGATATTGAGAGGTACACAAAAGAAAGAAATTTTCCAAAAAGGGTACGACAAACTCAAGACTTACGGGGTAGGCAAGGAACTTTCATTTGACGAGTGGACAGAATACACCAACCAACTCATCAACATGGGCTTCCTCCAAGTAGCTCACCACGAGCAGTATCAACTCAAACTGAATGACCACAGCTGGGAAATCCTCAAAAATGGAAAAACCATACAGCTTGCCAAATTCGTGTCTTTCAAAAAACAACAAGTAGAAAACGAGGACGAAACGCCCTCAAAACCAAAACACGAAATCATACAAGATGAACTTTTTGAGCGACTTAAAGGACTTTGCAAAAAAATAGCCGACAAGGAAGGTTCTACACCCCAAAACATATTCAGCGATACTTCGCTTTGGGAAATGGCGCGTTATAAACCCATACGCGACCACGAACTAAGCCAAATCACAGGCATTACGCCCGAAAAAGTCCGCAAATACGGCTATGAATTTACAGAGTTTATCTTGGCTTTCATACGCGAAAAGAAAAACCAAAGTAATCCAAACCAAAACCAAAATCAAAATACCCAACCAAGACCGCAAAATACCGAAAATCGCCCCCGCAATAACTACAATCAAGCGCATACACATACGCCTTCTTTTGCCCCTGTGAACGAGGAAGATTCGCATAAGCTCTCTTTCCAAATGTATCAAACAGGCATGAACGCCAAACAAATCGCAGACAAAAGAGGCATCAAAATAGACGCTGTAGTGAATCATCTTGTAAAAATATACCAAGAAGACAATGCGGACATAGATTTTTGGCAAATGATAGACCGCAACGAATATGACATTATCATAGATGCAGTCCTCAGTATCAATCTCCAAAAAGGCGACCCGCTCAAGCCTTTGTATGAAGATTTGAACGAAGAATATGACTATTACAAATTGCGTGTAGCCCTGCTACTTTGGGAACAAGAAGAAGCAAATAAAGTGAAAGTCAATACGTATTAAAAACTGAAAACCGCCCTAATTTTGAAATTAGGGCGGTTTTTATTTTCCTTGCCTGCCCCAGCGCGTAAGGCAGGCAAGGTATTTCTAATGCAAACATTGGCTTATAAATAGAAATGCGTCTGCTTTTTTCATCAATTTTTCGCCTATGGCATTGATTTTTTGAGGAGAATCTATTGCCCCCGTACCCGAAAATGGAAAAACAATACAGACTACACTGTCGGCTGGCTTATCGTTGGCTGGGTTTTCGTTTATGCCAAGTTGTTTAATCAAATAATTAGAACCTTCCATAAGCACATTTTTGGGGCTTACACTTCCCAAAATAGCATAACAGCCTTTTTTAGTTTTGCGGTTATAGACGTAGGCAATGTCCCCTTTTTTGGTATTTGTGCTTTGCATAGCCTCTGTGTGCAGTGTAAAATAGGGCATTTTTTCGGAATCTATCAGTTCTTTTTTCAGAGGCATATCACTTTGAAAAAAGTAAAAAGATTTACTTTCGCTCCATTCATGGAGTTTTACACCTGCCACCATGTCAAAGGTTTCAGGAGGACAACTAAAAGTTGCCTCTTTTTTTTCTTTTACGTTGGCTTGTGTAGGTTGAAGTAAATTCAAATCTACCAAGTCCAAGTTATTGGTATTATGGGTTTGGGCATAGACAAAGCTATGACACAAAAACCAACACAAAAGCCAGCTATTTTTCATATACAATTTGGGTAAAATAAAAACCAACCTTCTATCCAGAAAGTTGGCTTCTGTGAGATTTAAAAATCTTCGTCATCAAAATCTTCGTCTTCAAAGTCCTCATCTTCAAGGTCTTCGTCCTCAAAGTCGTCTTCGTCCTCAAAGTCGTCTTCGTCCTCAGAGCCATCATACTCATCTTCCTCAAAGTCATCATCATCTTCTTCCTCAAAGTCTTCATCATCAAAGTCTTCGTCAAAAGACACTATAGGGCTGACAAGGGAAGCAACCTCCTCCACATTGTCGCGGAGTAGGCTTTCAAGTTCAAGGGCGCGATAGCTCTCAGTGGCTCTCAAGCGCGAGATTGAAATAGTGTTCATGGATAAAATATTTTGCAGTCGCAAAATAAGTGTAATATTTTCTTTTTTGAAAAAATATCTTTATTTTTTTTGAAAAAAATTACAAGAAAGTTTCGCGGATATTGCAAGTAGAAGCTACGCCTATCTTATCAAAATTATCTTTGAGCCATTTATCAGCATATTGGTAGCCTAACTCGTGCAAATGTGATAAATATTGCCAATTTGTGTTGAGTTTGCTGGATAGATTCAAGTCCCACAGTTTTTGTTCAGGGTTGATATTATGGATAAATATCTTGCGAAAATTATGTTTTTTCAAATCTATTCCTTCATCTATGAGGCGGTCGATGAACTCTATTTTGCGCATCTCCAGCATGAGGCTTGAGTTGAAGCTAAGTTCATTCACGCGGTCGCGGATTTCGTTGGCAGTTTTGGGCGTTTCGGGTATATTGATGGGGTTTATCTGGACGATAAGCACATCTTTGGCATCAGTACCATCTATGAGCGGATAGATAGGCGGATTACCCATGTAGCCTCCGTCCCAATAGTCCTCGCCATCAATGGTAACAGCCTGAAACATATAGGGCAGGCAAGCTGAAGCCAAGACTGCCTCTACCGACATCTCGTGTAGGCGAAAAACCTTGACACGCCCCCGCTTTACATTCGTAGCACATACAAAAAGTTTGGTAACATTACAGCTCTTAAGTGCCTCAAAATCCACAATATCAGTCAAAATTTTGTGCAAAGGGTTGTAGTTCATGGGGTTGGTCTGATAGGGCGAAAAGTACAAATTTTGCATTTCGCTTATCAAAAACCCGGGCGAATGATCCATATTGCCTTTGCCAAACATCAAGTCATACCAACTTGGTACAAGGGGAAAGCGACTACCCACTTCAGAAACTGTTTTCCAAAACTTCCCCAAAAGTTCTTTGGCTTTTTCTTTGCCTCCCAAGTGCAAGCCGTAGGCAAGGACAGTGGCATTCATAGCTCCAGCACTTGTGCCACAATAGCCGCACAGGTCTAAGCCATCTTGATTCAATAAACGTTCTAAAACGCCCCATGTGTAAGCTCCATGAGAGCCGCCTCCTTGGAGAGCGACCGCGAGTTTTTTATTTGCCATGATAGTTTGGTTTTATTTCACAAAGTTATAACTTTTTGTTGAAAAAACTAACTATATAAAAGAAATTGGAGCAAATATAAAAAATCATGTAAAGTCATTGGGAACAGGCAAATTTTACAACTTAGGAACGAGTAAAAAATAACTTGAGCATATTTAGCCACGCTGTAAGCGTCTGTTATCGAGCTTTTACGCGGTTAAGCAATACCAACAGACGCTTACAGCGTGGCTTCGCGTGAGTGAAATTAT
>JAAFJK010000014.1 GCA_013298105.1 Cytophagales bacterium | reverse complement strand
GACTTGCCTACGATAACAGCACTACTATAGGCATAGGCACTACCACGATGGGTAGCGAAAGTAGGTTGGCTTTGGGTGCGTTTACAGCCCTCGAAGGCGGACAATTACAACTCAACAGTGGTACAAGTGGCTCTGTAGGCTATCACATAGATAATTACAATGACAATTTTCGCATACTTTCAGGTACAAACACTATCACAGGTTCTGAAAGGTTTATCATCAATAATGCGGGCAGAGTAGGTATTGGGACTTCTACCATCTCTACAGAAAGCAAATTAGCCATAGGAGCTGTTTCAGTTGCTGAAGGTGGACACTTACAACTCAATAGTGGTACAGGAGGTACGGTGGGGTATCATTTGGATAACTTTAGCGATAAGTTTCGCATTCTCTCAGGTACGAATACAGCCACTGTTTCAGAACGTTTGGTAATAGACAATACAGGCAATATAGGCATTGGCATTATCACACCTACAGAAAAACTTGATGTTTCAGGCAAGACGCGCACTACGACTTTTCAAATGACTGCAAGCCCTACAAATGGTCATGTGCTTCAGTCTGACGCTTCAGGCAATGGCACTTGGGTTAATCCTGCTACCCTTTCCATTACAGAAAGCGACCCGAAAGTAGGCACTTTGACAACGAATTACCACCCAAAATGGAACGGAACGACTTTAGCCAATGGACTTTTGTATGATAGTGGTACAAATATAGGTTTGGGTACTACTTCGCCTTCAGATAAACTGCACGTAGTAGGCAATGCACGCATTGATGCAGGCAGGTTAGATTTTAGAAATACAGGGAACTCTATTTTTATAGGCGAGCAGGCAGGTTTGAATGACGACCTTACTACCAAATACAATACTTTTGTAGGCTTTTATGCAGGTAAGGCAAATACTTCAGGCTTAGATAACACAGCTTTGGGGGCAGGCGCTTTGGAAAACATCACTACAGGTAGTTTCAATGTAGGGGTAGGTAGGTTAGCAGGCATAGGCAACACTACAGGAAGTTACAACACATATTTGGGTTCATCAGCAGGTTATAACAGTGCAGGCTCAAACAATGTGTTTTTAGGCAATCAAGCAGGCAATGGGCAAAATGTAAGCAATCGATTGTTTATTGACAATTCAAGCACTACAAGCCCACTTATTTATGGCGAATTTGATAATGACCTTTTGCGCATCAACGGAACTTTGAATGTAAACAATGCGTATTCCTTGCCTACCACCGCAGGTACTGCCAACTATATTTTACAAACCAATGGCACAGGCACAGCAAGTTGGGTCAATCCTTCAACCCTTTCTATCGCAGAAAGCGACCCGCAAGTAGCTTCTACAACTTCTAATTATGTACCTAAATGGAATGGCACAAGTTTAATAGATGGACTTTTGTATGACAATGGCACAAATGTAGGCATTGGTACTGCCTCGCCTACTACCAAATGGCACGTGGTAGGCAATACTACCTTAGATGGCACGCTGAACTTAAGCAGTAGCTGGAATATGCAAACAGGCTCGGACTTCTTATTAGAAAAAAGTGGTACGCGCTACTTGACAGTCTATGGTACAGGAGGCAATGTGGGTATTGGCACAAGCACACCCGCCGAAAAATTAGACGTGGCAGGCAAGACGCGCACCACGACTTTCCAAATGACTACAGCCCCTACGAATGGTTATGTGCTTCAGTCTGACGCTTCAGGCAATGGCACTTGGGTTAATCCTACTTCACTTGCTATCACAGAAAGCGACCCGCAAGTAGCTTCTTCGACCTCGAATTATGTACCTAAATGGAGTGGCACAAGTTTAATAGATGGGCTTTTATATGACAATGGTACAAATGTAGGCATTGGTACTGCCTCGCCTACCAGCAAGTTTCATGTAGTAGGTGATGCTACCATAGCAGGCACAGTAAACATGAACAATGGTTGGAATATGCAAACAGGGGCAGACTTTTTTTTAGAAAAAAGTGGAACGCGCTACTTAACTGCCTACGGTTTGAATGGTTATATAGGCATTGGTACCAATACACCCACCTAAAAATTAGACGTGGTAGGCAAGACGCGCACCACGACTTTCCAAATGACCACAGCCCCTACGACTGG
>JAAFJK010000214.1 GCA_013298105.1 Cytophagales bacterium | reverse complement strand
CTACGCCTTGAGGGGTCGACAGAAATTACGGCTATGGTTTTATCGCCAAAGTCCATCAAATAACGCCTCACGAGTTCATCGACAAGGGAAGACTTGCCTGCCCCGCCTGTGCCTGTGATGCCGAGAACGGGAAGCCCCCTAACCCCCGAAGGGGGAGTTTTACCATTGACTCCCTCTCCTTTGGAGAGGGTTGGGGTGAGGCTGATTCTTGCTTTTACTTCTTCGTATTCTTTGGGGAAATTTTCAGCTATAGAAATGAGTCTTGCGATGCTTTTGTGGTGTTTTTCTTTGGCTTTTTGCAGAAGCTCAGAAAGCCCCCCGTCCCCCGAAGGGGGTGTGTCGTCTGTTTCTACTTCATCGCCTACGGTAGCAAGTTGCTTTTTAGGTTGTGGATTGTAGGTCGAAAAGTCGCATTTTTGCAAAACGTCATTTATCATACCTTGCAAACCCATAGCCCTGCCATCGTCAGGGTGATAAATGCGCGTGATGCCATAGCCTTGCAATTCTGCGATTTCGGTAGGCAAGATAGTTCCCCCGCCCCCCGCAAAAATGCGGATATGTCCTGAACCACGCTCTTGCAGTAGGTCGTACATATACTTCAGGTATTCCACGTGTCCGCCCTGATAGGAAGTCATGGCAATGGCTTGTGCATCTTCTTGAATAGCGCAATCCACTATTTCGGCTACACTGCGGTTGTGTCCCAAGTGTATGATTTCCGCGCCTGTGCTTTGCATTACTCTGCGCATGATGTTGATAGCCGCATCATGTCCATCAAAAAGCGAGGCGGCGGTAACGATACGGATATGGTGTTGAGGCTTGTAAACTTCTACGTTTTGCATATATTTTTCTTGCTATAATCCAAATTTCTTGGTTGCAAAGGTAGGCAAGAAAAATCGTTTTCGCAAACTGTTGTAACTTTCAAAACTTATAGCAAGTACCCCAAATAATCCTCATCATATTCTTGTAATCCAAAGTACATAGATTGGTACAAATCTTTTTTGCGCTTTTTGTGTGCATTTACCCTACCTGCCTCCATAAAAGACTGAAAAATTAGACTCAGGACCAAATCCAAATAGTCTGCCCCACTATAATATATTTTGTAAGCAACAGGCAAATTTATAATATCACCATTTCGTAAAGTAAATGCCAGCAAAGTTTCATCATCAGGCGCATCTATGTTTCGAGAACGCCAAACTATTCCTTCTTGGTCTTGGTAAAACAGTACAATATGTTCGCCACTTTTCAAAAGCCTCAACCATTGATTATCTGACGAATATAAAGCAAAATCAGCATTTTGCTCTTTAGCTACTATTTCAAGGTAGTTATCTATTTTACTTAAATCCATTTTATGTTCTTCAATCTCCTCATCTTTATAGTGAATTTTGTAAGCAATGTTCAAATACCGCCAAGCAGATATGTACTCCTTGTGAGCTTCTTCAGCCCAATATGCACTTTTATAATGGCGCGCAATTGCTTGGAGACAATTTAGTGCAGGTTCATAAGCATATCTCGTTGCGATACCATCAAGTTTCCATATTATTTTCTCAATAGCCCGATCTAAGAAGTCAAAGCTAAATTCGTTTGAGTCTGAGTTTTCCTTGTATTCAAACGTGCCTACCAAAAAAGCTACTTCAACAAAGTCCTGTCTATATTTTTCAATTTCATGTGGTAAATAACACTCCCAATGTAAGTTCTGCATGATTGCGTTGATGAGATACATTCCATCTTCGTCCCTTTGTGTAAGCAAACTACTTTCAGTTTTTAAGTTTGCTATCTCTTGCCTCATCATGTCAAAAGCAATATCACAAAAAAGCTCATGATTCACAGATGCATGACCGCTACGCATAAGGTCTAACAAACAAGCCTGCCTCATAGGATGCCTTTGGCTTTTTGCCTCTTCTGCTAAAACCCCCAATATCACAGCATTTCCTTCCTTACCTATGTTTTCCCAATGTTCGTAATATTTACCTCCAAATGAACTTTCTACCTCATCAACGCAAGCATCAAGCATAGCCAAAATCAATTCTTTTGTTTTCATATAGGCAAAAGTAAGCAAGAAAAAACGTTTTCACAAATCATGTATGTAGCACAGGCATCTTGCCTGTGTTTTTATTTTTAGCCACAGGCAAGATGCCTGTGCTACAGACAAACCGCGCAATACAGGCAAGATGCCTGTTCAGTTCTTTTTAGGCTTTTTCTTTTCTGTAAGCCATTCTTCAGGCTTAGTTTGGCTTTCGAGCTGTTCTTCCAAATCGTCTTCGATGGCAGGAAAGAAGTCTAATTTTGTTTTTTTCTCAATATCATCTACTTTCATGCTGAGTGCGCCAAGCTGTTTAAAACTTTGCCTGTTGGGTATTAGAAATCCAATCATTTGTTGTTTTTCGGGGTCATAGACTACTTTATAGTATTCTTTTGGTACACTGACTTGGTTTTTTTGCCCAATGGTAGGCAAGCCATCTTCCAAGACGGGACCCGTAACTACATAGACTTTGCCACGCTGCTTTGTCCATTCGCGTACCCTACTCTCCAGCTGTTCCCAAATGCCTGCATTGAACTCGTGGAGTTGTGGACTCATGTTGCTCATGAAGAACGTTTCAGACATAGCGGTTTGGTTTAGTTTGAAATCTCCTGCAGGAGCGAGGTGTCCTCTGTCATAGCCTGAATTGCGATAATCTTCGGGGGCGGCAGAGCCTGTAGGCACATCTGGGTCGACTCTAAAATTATTAGCGCGTTCGGCTTTTCCCAAAACCGATTTTTTTTCTAATATGTAGGCTACCCATTCTGCCTGTTCGTGCTTTTCGTTGTAGAGCAAAGTATAGTATTGATGTTTTACCACACGATTGCGGTCTTTTTTTGGAATGGCAGGCAGTTCGGGACTGTCTTCGTCTATGACAGGCGTGGGAATAGGAAGTGGGTTGGGGGAAGGCTTGTTTTGCTGGTTGTCTTTTATTTTTACAACCTCTTCTATTGTGTTTTTCGCGCCTTGTAGCATTTCATTGCAGCCAGAGAACCAGCTAACACCTGTAAATCCGCCCACAAATGTCATACCGTACAACATTTGGCGAAAATTAGGCATTTTCCACGCGCTTCGGGAGCGTTTTTTGCGGGTGCTTCTTGCATAAGTTGTTTTTCTTTTAGGTCTTGTTGCCATTTTTATATTGATTAAGGTGTATTTTGTAGCAAATATACTGACTATTTACGAAAAATGCAAATTTAAAGCCACCCAATCATTTCTTATTTTGAGTCCTCTAAATGTGAAGCCATGTGCGGCGGCGCAGGCAAGGAGGTCTTGGACATCTTTTTGATAAAATCCACTCAAAAGCAAGGTGCCACCTTTTTTCATACGAGCGGCATATTCGTGCATTTCAGCCAGCAAGACATTACGTTGGATATTGGCTATCAGGAGGTCATATTCGGCAGGCAAGGCAACCGACTCTATCGTGCCAAGCCAGATTTTGAGGTCTGGGCAATGATTCAAGATAGCATTTTCTTGCGCATTTTCTACTGCCCACTCCTCTATATCAAAGCCCTCGACCTTGCCTGCCCCGCGCATATAGGCAAGAATGGCGAGAATACCTGTCCCACAACCTGCATCAAGTACCGCCTTGCCTGCCAGCTCAAGCTCAAGGATATGCTCAAGCATGAGCGTAGTAGTTTCGTGGTGTCCTGTACCAAAAGACATCTTTGGATTTATCAGGATTTCGTAAGGATAGGTAGTCAATATTTCGTGGAAACTACTCTTTATCAAGCACTTGCCTGCCACTATGACGGGTTCGTAACTTGCCTCCCATTGGGCATTCCAGTTTTGTTGCGCCACTTCTTCTACAGTGTAGGCAAGTAGAAAGTCGGCATATTGGGCTTGCATTTCTTCTAAAACGTGCGCTTGATATAGTTCAGAAGGGATATAAGCAAGTACGCCTTCGGGCGTTTCTTCAAAGGCTTCATAGCCCTGTTCGCTGAGTTCGGCTATAAAGATTTCCGCAAAGTCGGGCGCGTGTGTAAGTCGGATAAGGTGGTGCATTTTTTTTGGTTTTCGTAAAAATAGTTATTTTTGCAAATATACAACTGAACTATCAAAAACCAATGACTTTAAGAAAAGCGACTTTATCAGAGTTACCTGTTATTTGGGAGATTTTGCAACAAGCCATCGCACAAAGAAAACAAGAAGGGAGTATGCAGTGGCAAAATGGCTATCCCAATCCGCAAGTCATACAAGAGGACATTGCACAAGGGTATGGCTATGTACTTGTGGAAGATGAAATGATTATAGCCTATTCAGCCATTATTTTTGGTGTGGAGTCGGCTTATAATGACATCATAGGGCAATGGCTTACGCATGGAGATTATGTAGTGGTGCATCGGGTGGCTACTGCCAATGCAGTAAAAGGCAGAGGCGTAGGAACGCATTTATTGAATTTGATAGCTGATTTGTGCATCACAAAAAAAGTATTTAGCATCAAAATAGATACTAATTTTGACAACAAGCAGATGCTCAGGATATTAGAAAAACTTGGTTATACGTATTGTGGGGAGGTTTTTCTTGCTGGGGCTTCCCGAATGGCATACGAAAAGGTTTTGCTTACTGTATGACATTTATCAAAGAACAAGGAACATTTATCATTTATCAAGAAACAGGGAACATTTATCATTTTCTTTGATAAATGTTCCCTGATAAATGCTCAACGTCAAAGGTTTTCCCAGTAAACCTGTTCTCCTGTTTACCTTTCTACCACAATTTTAGTTACCTTTGCCTTGCCTGCCACTACAGTATGCAAGAAGTACACACCCGTAGGAAAAGCCCCCGACCCCGAAGGGGAGATGGTTATTTTCAAAGCCCCCTGCCCCGAAGGGGAGATGGTAAAAGGCACTTCTATACCTTGCATATTGAAAAGTTTTGTTTGGGTAATTCCCCCTTTGGGGGTTGGGGGGCTTGTTATCGTAAACGTCCCGTTATTTGGATTAGGATAGACCAACACCTTGCCTGCCAAACCCGCCACAAAGACGATAGGCGAATACGAGAACGTACCATCAAAATCCACCTGCTTCAGTCTATAATAACCGTCATTTTGGTTGATAGTGGTTAGTTGATAGTTGTTGGGGGTGCTTGAGTTATTTGCACCATCTACGAAAGCAATTTTTTGGTAGGCAAGTCCATCTTCAGACATTTCCACCTCAAAGCCTTTGTTGTTGATTTCGGAGGCAGTTGTCCATTCGAGTTTTACTTCTTCTGTAGGTTCTCCATTCAACCCTTCTACCCTTGTACCCTTCAACCCAGTAAGCGTAATAGGCAATGCTTGATTATATTCGACATTGGCGTTGGTAGCATCATAAGATATTGACCACGCACCGCTTGCACTTGGCAAAGTAGTAGTAGCAAAAGTATTGGTAACGATTCCTGTAGCATTAATAAAATTATAAGTTTGAATATTTGTAGGCGAAAAACCATTTATAAGCACGACTTGCACTGTGCCATCTAAAATAGCATCTCCATTGATTTGCAGTTTATCGTGTCCTGTGGCTACACCTGCCCCACCATTGCCTCCAATTTCTATGCGAAGTGTACCATTGTTGATAAATGTACCTATGATAGTGAATATACCAGGAGAGTTTCCAGGCGAAAACGTACCGTCATTTGCCAACACACCCATATAAGTACCCGCTCCACTCAAGATAGCTCCTATATTGTTGTTGAATACACCTAAGTTGTTATCAAGCATACCATTATTATTGAGTGTGCCATTTGTATTGTTGTTTACAATGCCTCGATTGATTAGACTGGCACTTGCTACATTAGCGAACGTTTTGGTGTTATTGATGATGCCATCATTATTCAGTGTGGCATTGTTGGTAAAACTTTCCCAGCAGTGCAAAATACCATTGTTGTTGATGATGCCTTGATTGATAAGTGTGCTTCCTACATTATTTATCAAAATACCATTGTTGGTAACAGTGCCGCCACTTGGTATAGTGAGTGTTTGCCCATTTTTGATGTTGATGGATTTGTTGTTTTGAATGGTGAGTGTATATGCGCCTGTGTTGTAGTTTGTATTCAAATCTACACTGTGGGCTATGACTATATTAGCATCATTGGCAGGAATGGCACCACCCTGCCAAGTAGCTGTATTATTCCAGTTGCCATTGGCAGTTGTTACATAGATTAAGCGTCCCACTGTCCAAGGTGAAAAAGTATTTATGTTAGTGCCTTGTACATAATCCACTACAGCATCTGTCCAAGTAGCGTTTTGTACTTGCCAAACCGAGCCATTGTAGCGGAAAAGTTCAAAATCTACTGAAGGGGTTAAGCCATTCAATTCATCAGAAGCAAATTCGATGCGCATGGTTGCGTTGGTAGGTGTACCTGTAACGTCATAATTCTTTTTGATACTACCTCCACCCACATTCGTACCCGCATAATGATAGCGGTCTATGCTTGCTGTACCTGCATTGGCAAGGTGTATGCCCAAACCTGCTATTTCTGCCAATACACCTGTAGTATTTCGGTTAGAAACACGCAGATACCCCCCTTTATTAGATTCATTCAAGCCCACAGAATTATCCAATACCAAGTGATTGCTTGCTCTGTTTTCGCTCAAAGTGCCTGTAGTGCTTAAGTCTATATTTTTACCATTTAGGTTAAGGTCACCTGAAGTAAGTGTAAGCGTACCTGTAACAACTATATCGTTACTGAGGGTAGCCCCTGCGCTGTTATTGACTGCGAAGTTATTGGCAGAGATGCCTGTAGGATTGTTGATAGTTTGCAGTGCAGTGCCATTGAATATATAATTTGCGCCTGTGGTAAAGGTTTTTACACCACTTACACTTACGACATTCAAGCCATTTGCATGGGCGGTTCGTAAAGTAGCCCCACTTAAGAGCGTAAAATTCCCTGCGCCTGTGATGCTTCCTGTAGTTTGTATATCAAGGTCTGTGCCTGTGCCGTCTGCTATGGTAAGCGTTTGGCTTGTGCTGATGGATATGATACCTCCGTTTTCTATGGTAAGTTGGTCGAGAGATATGTTTGCACCTACAGTTGCGGTATGTCCATTACGGATATTGATTTCCAAATCGTCTATATCAGGAGCAGTAGTAGCCGTAATCCAAGTAATGCCATCAGCTGATATTTCCCAGTTGGTAGCAGTTGCAAAAGTTGTATTGCCAGTAGTGCGAAACTGAAATGCACAAGTTGAACTTACAGCATCACCGCTAAATGTCCAATTATTAGGGGTATTGTCAAGTATAGCACGTTGGATAACACCGCTGCAGTACGTCCTGCCATTAGCCCCTAATGTAACATTAGGCTTTACAGTTTGGCTTGCCCAACCTATCAAGGTAGCATCATAATTGACTGTGTTCGTACCACAATTATTAAGCATATTTGCCATGTTTGTAACATTCCAAATATTCCAAGTTCCTATATTTTGATTGAAGGCAGTGGCATTGTTAAACATACTATTCATATCTGTAACAGCACTTGTATTCCAACTTCCTATATTTTGATTGAAGGCAGTGGCATTGTTAAACATACTATTCATATTTGTAACAGCACTTGTATTCCAACCTCCTATATTTTGATTGAAGGCAGTCGCTTGAATAAACATACTACTCATATTTGTAACAGCACTTGTATTCCAAATGCCTATGTTTTGATTGAATGCGGTCGCTTGCTGAAACATACTTTGCATATTTGTAACAACACTGGTATTCCAAGTCCCTATGTTTTGATTGAAGGCAGTCGCTTGCTGAAACATACTTTGCATATTTGTAACAACACTGGTATTCCAACCACCTATATTTTGATTGAAGACAGTCGCACTTTGAAACATATTGGACATATTCGTTACAGCACTTGTATTCCAACCTCCTATATTTTGATTGAAGGCAGTCGCACTTTGAAACATATTGGACATATTCGTTACAGCACTTGTATTCCAAGTGCCTATATTTTGATTGAAAGCAGTGGCATTGCTAAACATACTTTGCATATTTGTAACAACACTGGTATTCCAAGTCCCTATGTTTTGATTGAAGGTAGTCGCTTGAAAAAACATACCAGCCATATTTGTAACGGCACTTGTATTCCACGCCCCTATGTTTTGATTGAAAGCAGTGGCTTGATTAAACATGCTAGCCATATTTGTAACGGCACTTGTATTCCAACTTCCTATATTTTGATTGAATGCAGTGGAACTTGCAAACATAGCACCCATATCTGTTACAGCACTTGTATTCCAACTACCTATATTTTGATTGAAAGCACTTGCCTGCTGAAACATAGAACTCATATTTGTAACGGCACTTGTATTCCAACTACCTATATTTTGATTGAAAGCACTTGCCTGCCGAAACATAGAACTCATATTTGTAACGGCACTTGTATTCCAAGTGCTTATATTTTGATTGAAGGCAGTGGTATTAAACATAATATTCATATCTGTAACAGCACTTGTATTCCAACTCCCTATATTTTGATTAAAAGCAGTCGTTCCAGCAAACATTTCACTCATACTTGTAACGGCACTTGTATTCCAACTACCTATATTTTGATTGAAGGCAGTAGCTAACCGAAATATACCAAGCATATTTGTAACGGCACTTGTATTCCAAGTTTCTATATTGCCATTAAAAGTGGTACAATTTTCAAACATTCGTTGCATACTTGTAAGTCCACTTAGATTAGGCTGGTCGGTAGCAGTGTAGGTAAGGTTGCTACAACCAAAAAAAGCACTTTGCATAGAAGTCCATCTTTGGCTACCCCACTGCTGAATGGTACGGATTTCCACTTTATCCCCTACATCATTAAAAAATATACGTGGAAAAGTACCTATAATGCTCACTTCGTAGGTGTTACCATCGGTTAAGCCTGAGATAGTGCAGTTGGCTGTTTGTCCTGTAATGATAGTGGGTGCTGTTACAGAAGGTAAGATTTGTCGCCAACTTACAGTATAACTATATCCTATACCTGTAGTAGGAATGATGATATTACCACCTGCAGCTACCCAAGTGGTAATAAAAGCCCTTTCTCCTGTCAAAAAAACACCTGCAAGCGGACCGCTTGTTTTGTAGTTTCGATTAGTGCCTGCACAGCCTGTATCGTTATTGTACTCAAAAATGGCTATGTGGTAGGTGGTGGCATTGGTAAGTCCCGTTACATTTACTTCATTGGCTATGCCATCATATACGACCTTGCCTGTGCCATCTACTACAGTTCCGCCTCCACTAAAGTTGGCATTAGCGGTGTAAGTGGTATTGTCCACCAAAGCGTTTACATCTACAGCAGAAGTAGGCTTGAGAACTACTATGCGCCTTCTGCCATCTCCATTTGTCCAATAAATATGCGCTGTGGTACTTGCCTGATTGAAATACAAAAGTGTTGCTTCTGTGGTAGGTTCTGTAGCA
>JAAFJK010000648.1 GCA_013298105.1 Cytophagales bacterium | reverse complement strand
ATAAATTATGTGTGTACTCTGGTGGCTGTTATTTTTTTCATGTAAATTTGCACCTGCTAAAGTTCCTTGTGATGCACAAGAAGCAGTATTTTTTTGGGATTAACAACCGAAAAAAAACTCCCACCTCCCCACCTCTCCACCCTTCCACCCCTCAACCCTTTACCCTTCTACCCCTCAACCCTTTTACCCTTCCACCTCTCCACCCTTCAACCCTTTTACCCTTCAACCCTTTTACCGTTCAAAATGTCTTACGATTATTTAAATCCTGCATACATTCAGCAATTTATTGCTCAAGCCCTTCAAGAAGACATAGGTGAAGGCGACCATTCTTCACTTGCGGCTGTACCTGCCGAAAAAATAGCTAAAGCACGCCTTTTGGTAAAAGACGAAGGCATTTTGGCTGGAGTAGAAATGGCACGACACATCTTTCAAGCAGTCGATAGTGCTTTGCAAATGGAGCTTTTTTTGAAAGATGGGCAGGCTATCCAAAAAGGCGACATCGTACTGCACGTGGCAGGCAAGGCGCAATCTATTCTCCAAGCCGAGCGACTTGTGCTGAATTGTATGCAACGTATGAGCGGCATAGCCACTTATACGCACACACTTGTCCAAAAAATCAGCCACACCAAAGCCCAACTCCTCGATACACGCAAAACTACCCCCAATTTTCGCATAGCCGAAAAGTGGGCTGTCAAAATAGGAGGGGGGACAAATCACAGATTTGGACTTTTTGATATGGTCATGCTGAAAGATAATCACAATGACTATGCAGGCGGAATTACCGAAGCTGTAAAGCAAACTCAAGCCTATCTAAAGAGAATAGGCAAGCCCTTGCGCATAGAAGTCGAAACGCGCTCGCTAACCGAACTTGAAGAAGCCTTAGCCGTAGGAGGCATAGACGTAATCATGCTTGATAACTATACCCTCGAAGATATGCGTACCGCAGTCGCGCGGGTGGCAGGCAAGGTAAAACTCGAAGCGTCAGGAGGCATCACACACGATACTATAGTCGCTATCGCCGAGACGGGCGTGGACTTCATTTCTGTAGGTGCGCTCACACACTCGGCAGGTAGCTTAGACCTGAGCCTGAAGGCGTTTTGAGTAAGAAGTTTGAAATATAAAATACGCTTTAAATGAAATCATACAGTTTATTTATTCTTGTATTTTTGTTTTTTGTGATGAATTTGCAAGCACAAAATATCCCTGAAAAAGATATTTTTACCCTACAAAATACCAAAGAAAAGCAATCCTTGAAAGGGTATGTGAGTCTTTTGTGCGATAGTTTGGAAACGGTATCTATACAAAAGGTAACATCTTTGCAATATGACACACTTTTCAAAAAAATGAGCGAATGGGACACACCTGTTATGTTAAGCCCTCAACTCGTTTTTTGGATAAAACTAACCATTCAAAATCCTACTGACGAAAATCGTTGGCGGATAGGTTCATTGGAAAGATACAACAATACTGCCTATTATTCGCCTGACAATACACATTTTTATACAAGTAAGAGCGGCATCAACTATAAGCCTTCTGAAAGGTTTATTCCTTATCATCCTATTGCCGACTATTTCGTACCCTTGTATTTGACCAAAAAAACACAAACTATCTATATCAAAATAGGACATATAGCAGGCAGGAGAGTTGTTGCAAGTAAAAATCAAGTGATAGGCTTTATAAATAAACTTTATATCATACCTGAAAAAAAATTAGAAATAGAATATTCAAGAGAAAACAGCTTTGATATTTTATTTTTTGGTGTCTGTATTTCTATGATATTGTATAATTTTTTTATTTTTATATTTGTAAAAGACAAAAGTTATTTATACTATAGTATCGCCATTTTAGGCGTATTCGTATATTTTATTTATTTTAATGGGTATTATTCGAGCATTTTATTTGATATAGCTAAAACAAGACGTGAAAGAGATGTTAATGATATAATTAGTTCTTTTGGTGCAGATACAAGCATTTTTTTCTTCTTATCATTCTCACAAGTTTTTTTATTTTCGAATCAGAGAAAAACCATTTGGTACAAAATTATAAACTACCTAAAATGGTACTTACTTATTGCCAATGGCTTATTTAAATCTGTATTACTTTTATTCGATATAACTACTTATGATGTAACCAATATATTTCACAACACTAACTATGGAATTGTTATCATAATGCTCATAGTTTTGTGTGTAAACCTTTGGCGCAGTAAAAAAACTGTTTATTTGTATTATGTGTATGCGAATTTGCCATTTTTTATACTCATTATTGTTTATATATTGTATGGGCATTTTTATATAGATAGACAAAAAACTATTTTTCTATTAGACAATAGTTTTCAAATTGGTATTGTGTTGCAAATTATCTCTTTTTCTATAGCACTCGCGGCACGTATTAACTTTATGAGGCACGAAATAGAGCAGAAAAAATTAGACAATGAACAGCTCAATCACAGGCTTTTACGAACACAGATGAACCCACATTTTATTTTCAATTCATTGGGTTCTATTCAAAATTATTTATTTGAAAATGATGCCCAACAAACCGCCAAATATTTAGCAAATTTTGCTAAACTCATGCGAAGGATTTTAGAAAACTCAAGGGAAGATTTTGTGTTATTGGAAAAAGAAATCCAAACGCTCGAAACCTATTGTATGCTCCAGCAAATGCGTTTTGGGGGAAGTCTTACCTA
>JAAFJK010000276.1 GCA_013298105.1 Cytophagales bacterium | reverse complement strand
CCTAACTCCTAAATCATAACAAAAAAAAAACTCTAAAGTTTGAATAACAAACTCTTTTATCAAACGACTAAGGTAGAAAGTTTGAGGTATGAGGTTTGAAGTATGAAATCAAAATACTGATTATCAGACTTTGTAACTATTTAGCCCCCAGCCCCAAAGGGGAGTTTTTGTGTAAGTTTGCATTTAAACTTGCCTACCAAAACACTAAAATAGGCAAAAAAGGGGGCTAAATAATTATCAAACTTTTTTAGTTGTTTCGCTTCTCAAAGAAGTGGAACAACCCACAGGTACATATATCTTAAATCGTCCATATCACAATGTATAATCTCATTCAGCAAAACCAACATATAACCTTGCTTGACTTGCCTAAAGGCACGAATATGACCAATTTTTCTATCCTCAATGCGTTGTCTGAAAAATTAAGTTTTAGGGCGTTTTCTATCAAATGTGTGGTAGAAGGGCTTGAGAAATATGACGTGCATGGCACAAGCTACTATGTAAAATCAGGCGAGTATTTGCTTGCCAATACCTTTGGAGAGGGCAAAGTAGCTGTAGAAAGTAAGGAATTTGTCAGGGGGCTTTGTATTGACATTGCGCCCGCCGTTTTGTCAGAAGTTTTTGCGCACTTTGTAAAGCCCGATACGGCTTTTCCTGATATTTTGTTAGATGATTTTTTTACTACAGAGGCTTTTTTGGAAAATAAATACCACACAAAACAGACACATTTGGGTAAAAAACTTATACAGATAGCGGATATTTTATGCGCGAATCCTTTTGAATCTTATCAAATGAAGGAAGATTTTTATTTTACCCTTGCCGAAAGTATCGTAGCCGACCATCAACAGACTATCACACAACTCTACAACATCAATGCTGTAAAGCATCAAACCCGCAAAGATTTATACAGAAAGGTATTGCTTGGCAGAGAGTTTTTGGTAAATAACACCCAAAAGTCTTTGCAAATTAAAGAAGTAGCCCAAGAAGTGGGACTTTCTGAATACCACTTCTTTAGGCTTTTTAAGACAGCTTTTGGCATCTCGCCTCAGCAGTATTTTTTGCAAACACGCCTCGAAAAGTCTTGGCATTTACTCCAGACTGCAAATTATTCGGTTACAGAAGTAGCCACTGAAACAGGCTTTGCAGATATACATAGCTTCAGCAAAGCCTTCAAAAAAAGATTTGCCACCTCGCCTACGCAAGTTATTTCGGTTCTCTGACAATTTTTGTGGAGAGGAGAAAGAGCGCACTTTGTCATCTTCAGCGAAGCGAAGGGACTCGTTGTGAATCCACGATTTGATACTGACATTGTTTTCTTTTAGCACCGCGCAAAATACCGACAAGGGATTCTTACAGAAGAACTACTGGTCAGTCTTTCTTATTTGTTCGCTGTCTTTTTTTCGGACCCGCAACCGCAAGCGGATTGCCAACCGAAAAAAAACGAACATTTAACTAAGACTGACCACTACTTTTTTTGAATACAAATTAGTAAAGTTGCTATCAAAATGACAAACTCGACACTTCTACAAAAGGAGCAGGTAATTTTAAATTTGTCGAACCGCAAGCAAGACCAATCACTGTTAGGAATGAAAATAAAATAAAATAACATGATAATTTCACTCACGCGAAGCCACGCTGTAAGCGTCTGTTGGTATTGCTTAATCGCGTAAAATCTTGATAACAGACGCTTACAGCGTGGCTAAATATGCTCAAGTTATTTTTTACTTGTTCCTTAGAGTTCTTGCGAAAGTGCTATTTTTGATACCTCAAGATACTTCAACCCTGCTTTTCTCCAATCTGTTATTGAATTATATTTCGAGGATTACTCAATAGATTAGAGTTTTTAGTGCTTCACACCATTTTGCTTTTTTATTCTATATTCCTCCCCCCATTTTGCCATGGATAGTATTATTGGCGAAAGAGTCAATCCAAATTCTGTCAATGTATATTCTACTCTTGGCGGAATTTCAGCATAGATTTTCCTGCTAATAATCCCATCATCTTCCAATTCCCGCAACTGCTGAGTAAGCATCGATTGCGTTATCCCTATCACAGCTCGTTTCAATTCCCCAAAACGTGCTGGCGATGTGTGATAAATGGCATTGATAAGTATTGACTTCCATTTTCCACCCAAAACTTTCATAGTGGCTGTTACAGGACAAGAATTTTCATCAAAAATCATTTTTTTTTCTGACTTATCTTCTTGATTTTCAATAATAGTATTGTTTTTCATACTTACACCTTTTAAATGTCCTACTTGTTTTATTTATTTTAACTCTGGAAATTTGCACTACAAAATTAAATAAAAAACTAAAACCAAATCAAATCAAAATGGAAAAATTTATGTTTTTATTCAGAGGCGGGGATACTCACCCTGAAAATGCCAATGATTCCAAAGAAGCTATGGAGTACATTCAATCATGGATAACGTGGATGCAAGACCTTGGTCAGAAAGGAATCCTCGCAGGAGGGGAATCTCTTCAGCGCACTGGTAAACAGGTAAACGGAAAAAGTAAAGTCGTGACAGATGGTCCTTTTATTGAAGCCAAAGAAATGGTTAATGGCTATCTTATCATTAACGCAAAAGACATTAATGAGGCTGTAGAGATTTCAAAGGGATGTCCTATTTTTGAAGAGGACGGAAAAGTAGAAGTTCGCGCAGTTCAGAAACAAAATTAATTTCTGACTTTCAAAATTCAGAAGTTTACCAAACGATTAACCATCTTTTTCGCTGTAAAGTGGGCAAGATGGTTTCTGTTTTATAATACTGGCTCTTCGAAAGTTATTGCGGAGGCAAAACTGTAGAACAGGTTTCCAGCCTGTTTTTTCAAATGATAAACAGGCTGGAAGCCTGTTCTACAGAATATTCCGTAATAACTTTCGAAGAACCTAAAACTTATAAGGTAGTCATTCTGAAAGAATCCCCTGTTACGACTTTGTGCGGTGCTAAAGTGGTAATAGACGCTTACAGCGTGGCTCATTCTTTAGTAGGCTTCCGCAATAACATTCGAAGAATCTAACTTTTTAAGAACCACATTTTGCGGTTGTCAATCCAAAAAAAACGTGAAGATTCACAAGGCAACATTTAGGCTTCTTACGAAAGTCCATTCCCTCCCTCAAAAATGGAGGGAGGGCAGGGTGAGAGGTCTTTAAAAACACTTTCGAAAGAATTCCATTATTTCTTCTTGCCTGCCTTGAGCTGGGCATTTTCTTGCTTCAGTCTTTCTATCTCTTGCAAGGCTTTTTGCAAGTTGGCTTCAGAAGTTTTGAGCGCGTCTTTTAGTTCTTGACGTTCTTTTGCTTTTTTTTTAACTGAATCTCTAAAGTCTAACACAGTTTTTTCAAGTTCCGCGTCTGCCTTTATTTTTGCCTCTTGAGCCATTAGTATTTCTTTTTCTACTAACTCTTGCGCTTTTCTTTTCTGTTCCTCGCTTAGGGTAGTTTGGGCAAGGGCAGTTTGTGCAAAACCACCCAAAAGGAGTACGAAAAACAGGGTTTTGATTGTTTTTTTCATGATAAAAGGGCAAATAAATAATTATAAATTTAACTTTCAACCCTACTCATTCGCCTTTTTGCGATACATATCTGCTTTTATTTCGGCTTCTTGCATGATTTTGTCGGCTTGGCGATTGGCTTCATTTTCAGCCAATTCAGAGGCTTTGTAGGCTTGAGCGCGGGCAGGCAAGGCAACCTTATCTGCGAGCTGACGCGCTTTCTTGCCTGCCTGCTCTTTCAGGATAGGGGCTTCATTGTAGGCGCGTTGATAGGCTTCTTCGAGGGCTTTGTTGTAGGCTTCGTCTGCTTTTGCGCGAGCTTCTTCAGCGCGTTTTTTTGCTTCGGCTTTGAGCTGTTCGCTTCTTTCGCGTGCCTCTTTCATGATGGCTTCTATCTTGGGCGTAACGTCTTCAGCCAATTTGCCTTTGATTTCGTCTTTTACTTTTTCTTTTACTTCGTTTTTCTTCTCGTCTATTTTTTCTTTTACCTTGTCTTTTACGACATCTTTCAGCGAACCACCTTTGCCATCTGCGCCCACCATATCTACTTTGGGCTTGAGATAATTGCCCGATACTTTGAAGTTTACATTCAGGTTATCGCCACTTGCCTGCCCGCCCAAAACTTTAGAAACCAAACCCTTGCCAAGCATCGTGAGCTTGCCTGCGGGGAGTTCAGTTTTGAGCAAAAAGTCGAGGTCGCCTGTGATAGAGTTTCCACCGCTTACATTGACCTTGTAGTTGTTTGCCAATATATCAAAAGGCTTGTATTCGACTTTGCCATTTTTGATTTCAGCGCGTACAAGGACATCTTTGAGGGAGATTTTTTTAAATTCTTCTACATTCACAAAATTGCCCAAACTCTTAGATATAGGCATATTTTCGGCTACCACTTCCAATAGATCGAGGTTAAAAATTCCGCTCATGCTGTTATTGAATCGGGGCATCAGTTGCTCATCGAGTTCGCCACTTATTTTGAAAACTGAGTTCAACTTGCCTACGATATTTTCGGCTACTGCGCCTTTCTTGCCTGCGTTCATGAGTTCAGAGAAATTCTTGAGCATGATATTATTCATACCAAAGTCAAAGCTGAATTTGGGCTTGAGCATATCTTTGGGATTGTAGGAAAGGGCAGTTTTAAAACTTCCTCCCAAAAACTCAAAAACAGCATCATCTATGCTAAAAATGCCATTGCGTACTATGGCTGTGCCTTTGGCATTTTTGACTTTCATGGTCGTATAAAGCACCTCTGCTACATTTGCTTTGATTACAAAATCAATGTTTTCGGGGATAGGCACGACATAATTTGTGGTGGTAGCGGCAGGATTTACGGCAGGGGTTGGGGCAGGCGAGGCAGACTTAGTAGGGGCAGGAGCTTCAGCCGCTATCCATTCATTGCTGTCAAAAGTCTGGGCAGTGTAGGCAAGGTCGCCTTTCAAGATGGCATCAGGTTTGAAGATGTACTCAAGGTATTGGCTGATTTTGCCTGTAGCCGAGAAGTCGCTCTTGCCTACGAAGCCGAGCATTTTCTCAAGCGTGATGCTTTGAGGCGAAAAGGTCGTATTCGTTTCTGTGATGCGGAAAGTTTGGGGCAATAGCTCTGCGTGTTTGTAGAAAAAGTCCTTCATATTCACGAAGCCTGAAGTTTTGAGTTTTCCGTATTCGCCCTTAGTGATGTAAGAGGCTTTGCCCTCCATAGCTATATCGGCTTTTACTTTGCCGCGCATTTCGGTTTTTTCTATCGGGAATACGCGCATGACTTTTGCCAAATCAATGCCTCCTTTGACTTTCATGTTGTATTCTACATCATCAAGGTTTTGGATAAAGCCTTTTACATTGAAGGGTTCTTTCTCCAAAATCATATCAAAGTTTTCTAACTTGATGTAGGTATCATTGACTTTTCCTGTGCTGTTTTTTACGTTTGCCACCATATTCAGGGCTTCGAGGGCTTCAGGATATTGGGTAGTTTTGACATAGCCATCTATCAGGCGCATATCGGCATTGATAGTAGGCAACTTGCCTGCCCCTGCGTTGTAGATGCCTTTGGCAAGTGCATCGAGTTTGTATGTGCCTTTGAGGATAGTCCCTGCTATAGGGAATATTTTGGTCAGTTCTGCCAGATTTACTTGTGCCTTTGCAAAAGCATCAACGTCCATGTTTGTAAGTCCTTGTAGTTTGGCGCGAGCCTCTATAGGATTTGAACCCAAGTTCATGCTAAATTTTTTGAGGTTCACGAGTGTTTCGTCAATTTTGCCATTTTTGTTGTCTATCAGCAACGCAAAATTTACGTTTTTGACAGGCATAGGCAGGTCGGGATATTGAAACATACCTTCTTGCACATTCAGGTCGAACTGGAAGGCAGGCAAGGTCTTGCCATCATAGCTCGAAAGTCCTTTTATAAGTCCTTTGAAGTCAAATTTGCCGTCTGTTTTGAGTTTGTCAAAAGTGGCATTGAACATACTTGGCACAAGCGAAAGTACGTTTTTGAATTTCGTTTCGCGTGCTTGATAGGTCAAATCCATCTTGATGCCTTCTTTCACGAGTTGCAAAAATCCATCAAACCCAAAACTGAAGTCATTGATTTTGAAAGTATTGTCTTTGAATGTGTATTTTTGGGCAGGCAAGTCCATGTTAAGCACCATATCAAGTCCAAGATACCTATTTTCGAGGTAGCTACTGCCTTGGTAGGCAAGATTGGTTCGTTTGAGTTCGGTGCGCGTATCGAGGTCAAAAACAGATTCGGAGATAGCACCGCTTCCGCTGTGCGTTAGTCCATCTATGCGAAAGTACGCGCCTTGTGCCTTGTCGTCATATTCTATCACGCCATTGTCTATTTGCCACCAACGAAGCCCCACGCGGAATGCCTGTGCGGGTTCGTCTTTCTTTTGGGTAGTATCGGGTTGGGGCTTCATGATGTCCCAGTTCGCTTTGCCATCTTTGCGGACTTTGGCAAAAATACGGGGCGAATCCAAATAAATCCCGCGTACATTGACCTCTGAACCCACGAGTACGTTCCAGATATTGATAGATACGCGCAGGTTTTTGAATGACATGAGTGTATCTCCTTTGAAGTCGCCCTTGCCTACGATGCTCACATCTCCTTGCGACACGCTAAGGTTCGGGAAATTGCGGAAAATACTCAGCGAGAACTTGTCTATATCAAACCTAAATTCGGCATCTATTGTCTTTTCAGCCTCTTTTTCTATCAGGGCTTTGATGTCGTTTTTGAAAAAGAAAGGAATCGCCCACGTAAGGATAGCGAGCAGTAGGAACAGTCCCAAAAGGCTGTAACCCACGATTTTCAGTGTTTTTTTTAGGATTTTCATGTGGTTGTTGATACTTTTATTTTGCCAATTCGCGTGCTTTTGCCAGCACTTCAGCAAGTTTTTCTAAATTTTCGCCTAAGACTTTTCGCATATTTTCTTTTTTGGCTTCAAAGGCTTGTTGCAAAATTGTGGATAGGCGTTTGTCATCTATCTGCTCGATCAGTTTTTTATCGTGTGCGTTCATGCTTTCCTCAAAACTTTTTCTAAAATTGATATATCTTGCACAAGGTCTTCGTGGTTATAATGCAAATAGATGTCATTTTTTTTTGTATCAATGACTTAAATTCAGCCATATTTAATCCACAAAAAGAGGCGGCATGACCAACTGTAATAAATTCTTTTTCATAGAAAAATAACACTAATTGTTCTCTAAAGCCTTTTTTACATATATTTTTACCCATAAGCAGGCTGTCATCTATATTGAGTATCATACGATTTTCAGATTTTGAACTGCAAATATACGTTTTTTATCTCTAACGCAAAAAAGCGGTTTTTATGATTGCCTAAAAGAGCTTCACGTTTTTTATATCCACGCCCTCTTGTACATACAAGCCCCAAGGGAACTCTGTCGTGTCGTTTTCTGAACCTGTAAATTCTGTGAAGCGGGTTATTTTGCCAAAATTTCGGAAACGGGTTTGCTCAACATCTGCTTGCACAAAATCTGATGCACTCAAATAGGCATTTTCTATGTCATTTCCTTTAGCTATATAATGATAGAAGCGAATGGCAAACTCTGTAGCCTTGTTATCCCCTATATTCACAGAAGTAGCAATCACAACAGAAGCACCCAATTCAAATAACACCTTGACATGATCTCGTGTAGAACAGCCATTCAAAAACACAAATTTTAGTGTTTCCTTATTACGCCTAAATAGTTCACGTGCCAAATTCTTGAAATATACTTCTCCATCTTCTAACACTAAGACTTCTCCATTGGCATGACCTGCATAATGAAAGGCTACCACTTGATTTTGATAACTCTCAACAAAATCAAAGAAATCACTTTTTGATGTATTGGGGCTTGGTGCATATTTAATAATGCCTTTACCTGTTAAATCAAGTAGATTTTTTTGCACTGCTTTTTCCTCTTTTTTAAGGTTTCCCAAATCGTCATGTGGATTTGCAAAAACTGTAAGAAAAACAGGGACAGTAGTGGGTGGCGGGGGGAATGGTGGTGGTTCTATATTAGGAGAAGCCTCATCATTCAAAATCCCATCAATATTAGATGTAAAAATTTTTAGCATATCTGTAAACCTAAAATCCACATCACCTGCCATAAACTTTGCTTTGTGGGTATGATAGAGTGCTTTTTGTGCAGAAACTGCTTCATTCTTCATTACTGCGTCCATTTCACTGAAATATTTTGCATATTCAGCTCTATCGAGGTGTTTGAGAGCCTTTTGTATGTTTTCGTTCATATTTGGGTGTATGTTTGGTTCAGGTACAAAGGTAAGATTTTCTTTTGTTTCTCCAAACAAAAACACAAAATCTTTTACTTCAAAATCCTTGCCTGCCCACTCTACATCTTGCCTGCCTTTTTGATGGCGTTTTTGGAGTTCGGCAAAGTTCACAAAACCTGCTTTTTCATCTACACATACCTCGAGGCTCTCGTTGCTATCTATTTCGTATAGTTTTTGGAAAAGTTGGTAGGCAAGGGCTTGGTCTGCATCTTGGATTTGGATAATGATTTTTCTTTCAGTTGGGTTACATTCAGCGAAAACAGACCTCACCCCCTGCCCCTCTCCATTCTGGAGAGGGGAGTTCTCCCTCCTTCCATTTTGGAGGGAGGGCTGGGTAGGGAGGTTAAACACCAAGCCACTTTTCCAAAAAAGGTAGTTTTTGCTTTGTGAACCATATTTTGCTATGAAGCGCAAAAAATTACTTTTAGGCATAAATTTAGGATATTGCAACGTAAAAACGTGCCTCATGTCCTTGCCTTCGAGTGCCATCTCAAAGGCTTCTTCATTTGTGCATTGGGTAGGCAAGTATTGGGGCGCGACAAATAAAGTCTTGCCTTTCTTTTCTATCTCAAAAATCAACTCAAACTGTTTCATCAAAGCTATAGCCTCTTGCGGTGCTATGCCCTTTGCTTCGCAGAGGGAGGCAAGGCGTTCATCTGCTATGAACTCGCCTTTGTTTTGCAACACACCATAATCCAAGACGCGATAAAAAATATCTATCAACCACTCAGGATTGATGAAAACTTTGGAACTTGCCTGCGGAAAGTGCAACAACACGCCTATCTTTTGTGCATAATCCGTAAAAACCTCAAGCATAGAAGCCTCGCCTTCGTGGGCTTCGCTGATTTTGGGGCGGATTTCTTCGCAAAAAGCTACATAATCTTCGTAAGTTTCGAAAAAGTATTGTGTTTTGCCCAAAGCACGCAAACGGTGTTTGATTTCCATTTGCTTTTTGCTGAAAGGATAGGTAGCTTTTACTTTTTCCAACAAACCCAACAAAGCCTCCTCAAAATCTTCAAATTTGCGGACAAAAGCGCGTTCTTGCGCGTGTGTTTTGGCTACACTTACCCGAAAAATGGCTTCCTCGCCTATATGATACGCCTGTTTTTCTTGGTCTGCGATAGGCACGATTTGCGCACAATCTAACTTGTTTTGCACCAAAAGCGCGTCTGCCTTGCCTGCCCAATGCTGAAGGCTATCGAGCCAATACGTAAAATGAAAATGCTCAAGAGGCATTTCTTTCTCTATGATGGCATTGTTTTCGTATAGGTGTATGACTGTAGCAAGTTCTCCATTCGTATTGGTTTGTTCCTCAAAAACCACCACATTCACGGCATTTTGGGAGAGAAACAAGCGGTGTGTGGCGTGGTAAAATTCCTGTCCCCCAAAATCCCACACATTCACGTTGAAGTCCTTGCCTGCGGGTGTCCAAAGCACGTTTTTGATGCCATGCGTAGAACCGCCCCCCGCTACATACTCCCTTTCCTGCAAATACCTGAAAATAGACGACTTGCCTGCTGTAGTATTCCCCAACCACACCAATTTTACTTCATCATTTGGTATAGCTTCGTCTTCTTCTAAAGCGCGGAGGTAGGCAAGGACTTCAGGGAGGACGTTTTCGGTTACTTTGTCAAAAACTTCTTTAGGAATATTTTGAATCGGATTAACAGCTAAATATAAACTTCCTAACTTTGGAAAATTACTCAAAAAATCCAACGAAATATCCGAGATTTGATTGAAGCTTAGGTCTAAAGTAGTCAAGCCCTTTAGTTCCTGCAAAAACGAAATATCCGAGATTTTATTTCTGGTTAGGTTTAAAGTAGTCAAGCCCTTTAGTTCCTGCAAAAACGAAATATCCGAGATTTGATTGAAGCTTAGGTCTAAAGTAGTCAAGCCCTTTAGTTCCTGCAAAAACGAAAAATCCGAGATTTTATTTCCGCTTATATTTAAAGTAGTCAAGCCCTTGAGTGCCTGCAAAAACGAAATATCC
>JAAFJK010000228.1 GCA_013298105.1 Cytophagales bacterium | reverse complement strand
AACCTCGTTTTTTGATGTGGCTTTCCAATACACCACGAGCTGTTTGGATAATTTGACAGGCTCTGCCCAATTTGTGCTGGACATAGATGTCGAAACCTGCTGTGCAGGCGATACCCTTGCGGCTTTCCCGATGCCCGCGCTGAATGTTTCGCAAATAGATAGGGGAGAGGGCAATTTTCAAATCGCCTTGAATCATACGCCCGAACTCACTTGTACGCTGAAGAATACGACCTTCACAATTACACTTACCAACAGAGGCACGAATCCTACCACTTCGGCAGACCAAGTAGCGATTACACTTCCGAGTGGGCTAAGATATGTCCCGAACACGATTACCACCAACGCAGGCACTATCACAGATGCCAACCTCACTACTACCGCTACTCAAGTGTATTGGCGTATGGATCCTGGCGGGGCAAATCCTATCGCTGTGAATGGTACGCGCCAATTCACGCTACAGTTGCAAGACACGACCGCCTTGCCTACGTGCGGGAACTTTAACGTGCGTGTGCAGACTTTCCAACAAGGCATTACGGCTTGTCAAAGCCTTCCCACACCGCTTACTTGTACGCGCTGGAGATATACAGGCAGTAGGAATAGGCGCATCAGGGTACAAAATACCAATTTTGAAATAATCAATTATGTCCAAACAAGTTTTTATTCGGCAGTGCCGCCAGCTTTTGCAGATTCGAGGGTTACGTTCCGCAATAACGGACCAAATGTAGTGCAGGCGGGTTCTGTATTTGCTATGCGGGTGTATTATGATGGGGTGTTGCATACTACAGTGAACGTAACAGTGCCTACGGCACTTTTTGTGGGAAGCACTTTCAATTATGATTACAATAACATTACTTGTGGTAGCTGTGTCGTAAGGGTAGAATTGCAGAATGCCACGCCCAACTGTATATGCAGGGGCAGTCAAGACGAGCTTTGGACAGGGATTATTTTGGGCGCACCTATTACGCTGAAGGCTACGCTTGATACCCAAAATCACGCTTTGCTTACGTGGGAAAGTGCCTCAAGTGAAGTGGCTTATTTTGTATTGGAGAGAAGTAGGGTAGGGGAGGGGTTCAGCGAAATAGCGACTATTTATCCCAAACAAAATGAAGCAAGTTTTGCTTACACAGACAAAACCCTGCAAAGTGGTATGTATCAGTATCGCCTCCGCGTGCAGGGCAGGCAAGGGGCAAATATCCGTACAAACATAGCCGAGCTATACTTGCCTGCCCAGCCGAACGATTGGATAGTTTATCCAAATCCTTTTGAGCAGGACTTACAGTTGCAATTTGCAGAAAAAATAGAAGGCGAAGCTGTTATTACCATCACAGATGGGGCAGGCAAGGTAGTTTGGCGTTTGGAGGACGAATTTGAGGGACATCACATCAGGCTTGCGCCCCCGCGCCTACCGAAAGGCAATTATATCTTATCGTTTCAATACCAAAACCAAACGTGGACAAAGAAGATTAGCAAGTAATTTATGTTTCCCCACGTAAAACGTGGGGAAGGGTAGGGTTGAGGTGAAGTCCAATATGTCTTGGGAACGAGTAAAAAATAACTTGAGCATATTTAGCCACGCTGTAAGCGTCTGTTATCGAGCTTTTACGCGGTTAAGCAATACCAACAGACGCTTACAGCGTGGCTTCGCGTGAGTGAAATTATCATGTTATTTTATTTTCATTTCTTACTTTGATACTGACATTGTTAATTTGTAAATTGAGTAATCACGCTGTAAGCATCTCCTGTTTCTTTAGCATCGCGCAAAATACCAACAAGGGATTCTTACAGAATGACTACTTTTTTTGAATACAAATTAGTAAAGTCGCTATCAAACTAATCAAAATAAATTTCTAAATCTCCATGTTCATCAAGTTCTTCGTATAAATTGGTAATTTGTATTTCGGCATCAGACAAAGGATTGCCTACCAAATGTATGCTTGTCAATAATTTGAGTGCTTGCAAAGAGGATATATTTGTAATTTGATTGTTTTCCAAAAATAGTGAAGTAATTTTTGAAAGTGAAGCCAAAGGTAAAATATCTGAAATTTGGTTGCTATTCAAATGCAATTCTTGCAAATTGATTAAAAAAGATAAATTACTGATGTCCGAAATTTGATTATTTCCTAAAGATAATTTTTCTAAATTGGTAAGCATTTCTAAGCCAGAAATATCACGAATTTGATTGTTTTCTATATTCAAATCTGTAAGTTGTATGAGGTCTGTTAAGGGAGAAATATCTGAAATTTTATTCTCGTACAACGCTAAATTTTTCAAAAAAAGCATTGATTTTAAAGCAGAAATGTCTGAAATTTTGTTGTTAAATAGTTGTATTTCAATGATTTGTGTAATATTTTTCAATGGACTTATATCCTCAATTTGATTGTTTTGCAAAGCAATATACTGTACTTCTGTCAAAGATTCGATACTTGAAATATCTGAAATTTGATTATTTGAAGCATTGATAGCAGTAAGTTTTGTGAGTGATTTTAAAGGCGAAATATCCACTATTTGATTGTAGGCAAGATACAAATTAGTAAGCCTTGTAAGAGGCTTTAAAGCAGAAATATCTCTAATCGCATTGTTTTGCAAATTCAATTCTTGTAAATTCACAAGTGATTTTAGAGGCGAAATATCCTCAAGTCCTACGTCATGAAGATATAGAAAAGTCAAATTGGTAAGATTTGCCAAAGGCAAAATATCCCAAATCTCGTTGTGGTCTGAAATCCAACGTCTGTCGTTACCCAACCACAAATAAGTCAAATTAGTAAGATTCGCTAAAGGCGAAATGTCCCAGATGCTATTGTTATACAACAATAACTTGGTAAGATGTGTAAAATCTGATAATGGAGAAAGGTCGAAAATACCTTGATAACTTAGATTTAATGCTGTTTTTTCAGCAAGAATTTGCAACTTTTCTGAAGTTATAGCTTCATTTTCTTGCATATCCAAGCATCTTTTGAAAATACTTTGCCAAGATTTGTCTAAAATATTCCACCAATCTATAGTAAATGCTTTTTTCATTTTTCTTTTTGTATTTCTTGAAATTCTTTCATTTTTCTCGTTTGCAATATTGTCTTCCTTACTTTTCAAAAAATTACGTTTGTCTGTGATGCGAAAAATACCTATTGCACATTATATCCTAAAAGCCTACGCCCATTATGCTCAAAGGGGCTTTATTCTCTCGTTCATTAGTTTACACCTTGCAAATGGTTCTTCGAGAGTTATTGCGGAGGCAAAACTGTAGAACAGGCTTCCAGCCTGTTGTTTCAAATGATAAACAGGCTGGAAGCCTGTTCTACAGAATATTCCGCAATAACTTTTGAAGAACCACAAAAATTGAACTTTTGAATATGTATTGGGGCAGTGTGCTAAATTGGGCTTTTGTACTTACTGAGTTGCCCTACCTGTGCCAAGCCCTATCCGTTGTATGGTATTTTAGAAAATTGTTTGCAAATCTAAGACCAAAACCGTAATTTTGCCAAAAAATACAAATATGCACCAACTTACCCAGTCTGTTCAAAATGAATTCTGGTTTCTTTTTGGAATTGTAGATAAAGACTTGGATATTCCTTTGTTGATGCAAATTTTGAAAAACTTGCCTGCCAATAAGCAAGAGGCGTACATAGCAACCATTATAGAACAAAATGCTGAAGTGATTGATTTTTTACGTACTTTTGTAGGTATTTCAGACAAAAGAATGTATTTAGAACTGAGTTACCTGTTCGCAAAAACTAAATACTTGCCTACTGACAATACTAATATTTTGGGCAAATCAATGTATGAATTAGACAAACACCCGTTGTCTTACTTCAAAAACCTGATAACAGGAAAAGAGCATATAAGAAAATTCTTGTGTGCTATTTCTTTTTTAAATTGATATTTTAAAATATTCCATTTTGGCATAGCATTTTTTCAAATCTAATATTGCGTAATGGAATAAAAGTATGGCAAAAACAATTTATAGCAAAAGACGTATTTTTTTATCTACCCGCTTAATAGAAGCAAGAGAAAATGCAAAACTAACACAGACACAAGTGGCTGAAAGTGGCATTATTTCTCAAACTGAACTTTCTAAAATAGAAAATGGGCAGCGTAGAGTAGAATTTTTGTTGCTTTTGGATTTGGCTGAACTTTATTCTCAATCAATAGAGTTTTTCATGCCTCCAAAGGAATAAAATTTATGCTTAAAAAGAAAAAAACTACTAAAACTTGGCATCCTAATTTCATTGAATATATGAAATTTATAGCTAATCATCAAAATTATGCAGGAATGCCTGAGAAATTAAAAAACGATGGTGATATTCGCTGGGTTGCTTCTGGCAATAGTAAAATAGGGCAAAAAAGAGAAGAATGGTGGCAGGAAAAAGTAAAAGAGTTAAAGGCTTCAAGCAAGGCAGAAGTTGCCAGAAAAATTCATCCAAAAGAACTTAATGGACTCAAACCTTGTCAAATCTGTGGTAAAAGTTTGAAAATCAATTATGTTTATCCTAATGCTAATACTCTTGAAAAGATAAAACAAATATTTAAAATTGATTTTCATGCTTTTGATAAAGATATTTTTGAAATAATTGATACTTTACCTGAACAATTAGTAAAATGGAAAACTATTTTTAAATTTGTCGAAAACACAAAAATTACTGATTATTCAGGTTTGAAGGATTGGATACAACAAGAACAAGTAGACCAAGATTCTACTTCATTTCTATCTCCAGGAGTAATGTGTAATCCGCCTGATCGTTTCGATGGCTGCCATACTTACAATGCTTGTTGTAGGAAAACACACGACACAGGTAGGTCTGACGAAAATTTAGCTTCATACACACAAGATAGAAGGGCTTATGAATATTGGGCTGACGGAGATTATAATTTGGCAAACTCTTTGATGGGTGAATTTAGGAATTTTTCAACCAAAGTAAAATGTCCTCAGTGCGGTAAATTAAAAAAAATGACAGCAGACCATATTGGACCCGTTTCGTTAGGATTTTGTCATAGACCAAAATTCAAATCATTGTGTAACAGTTGCAACAGTGGGAAAGGTAAGAGATTTACTTACAAAGATATCCATTTTCTGCTCGATGATGAAGAAGAAGGAGAACAAGTAGTATCTTGGCACTCGAAGTATGTTTGGGACAATTTGAAGAATAAAGTAAAAAATGATGAAGAGGCTAAAAAACTAAGCAATATTATGCGTGAGAATATGCATAATGTATTGACCATATTTGCAATTATTAGTAAAAAAGAATTTGGCAAAGATTTTCTCAAATCACTCATAGATACCAAATATTCTTTTTACAGATATACTTTTAATTCGTTTGACCCTCTAAAATTAGAAAGTTTTACATATACTTCAACAACTGTTAAAGACAAGAATAAAGAAAAAAATGCGGAAAGAGTAGTTAGAATTGCTTTTGAAAGTTTAGAAGAATACAAAAACAAAAATAATAGACGAGTAATAGCTTGGGAAAATGAAAATATAGATAAGTTTTTAAATCAACTCTTTGAATTTTTAGAGCAAAAAAATAATAGCAAAGCAGTAGAAAAATTACACGAAATTTTACAATTTTTAGCCCAAGAACTTATACAAATTTGGGAAAAAGAGATAGGCTTGAAGGAATGAAAACTTTTGTTTGCGATTGATTTTCAGACCTTACTAAGTGATGAAACTCTTGAAAATCAATTTCGCTCATCATCAGTTTTTCATATACAGAAGTTGCAAAATAATTGCTTTCCATTTCAAAAATACCTTCGCCTGTTTGTAAAGTAGGCAAGCCATAAATTGCTTGTTTTACTGTGATAGGTTTGGGTAAATTTTCTTGATTTTCTGAAAATAATACCTTTGGAACTTTTATTTTTATGTTTTTTAGACTTCCAATAATAAAAATTCTACGTCTTTTTTGTGGTACACCATAATCTTCTGCATTGAGTTTCAGAGGGAGATTTACGTGATAGCCAATTTCACTAAAAACTTCTGTAATTTCTTTCACGACTTGTCCATTTCGCATCGTTAATATTCCTGCAACATTCTCCATTACAAAAAATTCTGGTCTTACATCTCTCACTATCTCAAAAAAATCTTTAAATAGTTGATTACGACTATCTTCTGGATTTCGCCAACCTGCATAAGAAAACCCCTGACAGGGAGGTCCCCCAACCACTAAACCCACTTTTTGAGTATTTGCAATAGATTTTATTTTATCTTTTACTTCATTTTTGGTAATATCATCAGTAATTAAAAAATCTTGATTTGCCCCTAAATGATTTTTTCTGAAAGTTTCAAAATAATTTTTCTCAATTTCCAAAGCCCCTAATAATTCAAAATTTTCCATTCCAAAACCTGCTGACATTCCACCTGCCCCTGCAAATAAATCTATGTAAGTTTTATTTTCTAAATGTGGTGCTAAATTTCCTGCGATTACCCTTGCCAAAAGTGGCGGAACAGCATTGCCGATTTGTTTATATTGCGAAGTTTTTGTACCCCAAAAAATATAATTATCAGGAAAAGATTGTAACCTTGCCCCTTCTCGTGTAGAAATCATGCGTTGTTGTTCAGGGTGTAAGTTGGAACTATTACCTAAACGATTAAAATAAGTTGTTATCGTAAAAGCAGGTTTTTCCCATTCCAAACGACCATAATAAGTAGTTCTACCTCCATTTTTGCGAATTTGTACTAATCTTTGAGAAGGGATATGTTCAGGTATATCTTTCCAATTCCCTCCTTCGGGTATGTGTTGCGCCATTTCCCATTCCAATTTACTTAAAACAGGGGCAATGTGATTGTAGAGTTTCATAAATAATTTTCTATTTCTTTTGTAGGAAAGAAAGGTTGTAAAACATATAAAATTTCAGTATTATCCAACTGATATTGTTTTGCAATTTCTATGTTATTTTTCAACTCATTGTTATTGATTGAGTTAGAAAATTGTGTAAAATCAATTAAAGGCAATTCGTCTAATTCATAATTATTTATATGGTTATTGGTACTTGTAACTTTAAAACGCCAATTTAATAAATAGGAATTTAAGAGAATATGCAAATTTTTTAGCTGTACTAAGTTATTGATAGCAATGTAGTTACAAGAATTTGCCAAAATATCATTTTCAGAACAAGGCAGAAATTTTAGTCGTTTGGCAATATCAATATTAGAGATTTGCTGGCAAACTAAGCGAGTTCTTTGGAAGTCGTAACGCAAGAAATCTTGTGATTTTGCTTTTTTAAATTCCTCAATTTTTACAAATTCTTTCTGCTTTTCATAATCAATTTGTATGCTATTTATCATATTGCCACGCACCAACCGAAAAGCTGTTTCTTGGTCTGTAATCAAATTTTTGAATTGCAATAAATCAAATTCACCACGCCTATTTCTAAGATTTTTAAATTCTTTTAATTTTTTAAATTGATTAAGTTTTTTCAAAATCCCCCAGCCAATTTCTTCCATTTGTGGAATTTCTAAGTTTTCTGAAAAGGTGTTTTTTATCAAATTGTAAGAAATTTGAAAAGAGTCTTCTGTAACTTTTATTTCAATTTCTTGTGTTTTTTGTCCTTTGGAAACATAAAAAATGGCTGTTGCTTGTGATATATTTTCAAAAAATCTTTCATTTTCGGCATAAAATTCTACCTGCCTTAATTGATTTTGCCCTAAAATAAACTTACGTAATTTTACCGAAGAAACATCACCAAATAGCGTAGAAGGGCAAATAACACCAATTTCACCTTTGTTTTTAGTGAGTTTTAGTATCATTTCAATAGACAATTTGTAATAATTCAACATTCCTTCTATTGAATAATTATAAATACCCGAATTACGAAAATACTGTAATTCTGAATTATTTTTTTCAATCAAAAATTCATAATATTTTCTGTAAAAAACATCTTTCGAATTATTTTGATTAATTTTTAGCAAAAAATAAGGTGGGTTGGAAACAATCACATCAAAACCACCTAGCTTTATTACATTTGAAAAGTCATTTTGTAAATCTAAATAATTGTTCTCTTGAAACATAAAGCCATTTTTTACAATCAGCATATTTCTACAAATGATATTTTGATTGATAATCTCAAAATATTCAAAACCAACCTCTAACAAGGCTTTTAGTTTCAAAATAGTTAAAGCAATTTCGTTAGTATCAATAGCATATAAATTTTTGATAATTTCAGTTGTTGGAACATTAAATTTTTGATTCAAAACTTGAAAAACTGACCAATAAAAACGACCTGTACCACAACCAAAATCTAAAATTTGCAAATCTTTTGCCTCCATATTTTGCGAAACTTTATTTTTAATAGTTTGTAATGTTATTTCTTTGGCTATTTTACTTTGTGTATAGACAGAACCTGTTTCTTTAAGGTTAATTTTAGACAAAATTCTCTTCAATTTTCCGTTTTGATAAACAAATTCAGAATTTAAAAAATTTATATGTAAGTTTTCTAATATTTCTGCAAAATCATCTTTTTCTAAATTTATAAGTAGCTCGTTTTCAAAATTTTGTTTTGGTAAAAAATCAAATTCATAAATTTTATAATATAAATTTTTAAGGTTGTAAAAATGTAAAAAAATAAAATCTATTAAATTTTGTATCAAAAATTGATGTGCCAAAAGCATAGCATTGAACTTATCTTTGCGAATTAGATTATATTGTATTAACTCTTTTGTTGCAAAAACTTCATTAGTAGGATTTCTACTTGTGATTTCAAGCAAAAATTCACGCATTAAGTTTTCTTCATAAAAAAGAAGTAGATTAAATAAATTTTCATTTTTCATAGTACAAAGATATGCCAAAAAGGAATAAAAAACAAATTTATTTTTTAATTTAATTTTATTTTATTATCTCATCAATCTCCCCCACAAAACCCACCTTATTCTCCACAAAATGCCCCTTCTCACAAAACTCACTGATTTTCAAATGCAACTCATTACTTTTGTCAAATTTGGGTAAATTCAAACGACTGATAATAGAAGGCGTTATTTGCGTACCAATCATATAATTTTCTATCGTTTGGCGATAAAGAGTACTGCTTAACAAACCACACAAATAATACGCCTCTTGTCTATTTTG
>JAAFJK010000249.1 GCA_013298105.1 Cytophagales bacterium | reverse complement strand
GCCTGCCAATGAAAGCGTTTGGATTTCGTTGGTGTTTGATAAATCGCCTGTGTTCGCAATCGTGTTGCCTGAAATTTCGACACCATTTCCTGCTGTGTAGGTAGGCAAAGTTACATTTCCGCCTCCATTGGAAAGAGCCAAATTATTGCCTGCCAATGAAAGCGTTTGGATTTCGTTGGTGTTTGATAAATCGCCTGTGTTCGCAATCGTGTTGCCTGAAATACTTACACCAGTACCTGCTGTATAGGCAGGCAAATTCACACTACCACCACCATTTGACAAAGAAACAGTATTGCCTGCTAAAGAAAGCGTTTGAATTTCGTTGGTACTTGATAGATCGCCTGTGTTGGCGATTGTGTTGCCTGAAATACTTACACCAGTACCTGCTGTATAGGCAGGCAAATTCACACTACCACCACCATTTGACAAAGAAACAGTATTGCCTGCTAAAGAAAGCGTTTGAATTTCGTTGGTACTTGACAAATCGCCTGTGTTCGCAATCGTGTTGCCTGAAATACTTACACCAGTACCTGCTGTATAGGCAGGTAAATTCACACTACCGCCACCATTTGACAAAGAAACAGTATTGCCTGCCAATGAAAGCGTTTGAATTTCGTTAGTGCTTGACAAATCGCCTGTGTTCGCAATCGTGTTGCCTGAAATACTTACACCATTTCCTGCTGTGTAGGTAGGCAAGTTTACGCTTCCACCACCATTCGATAAAGAAACAGTATTGCCTGCCAATGAAAGCGTTTGGATTTCGTTGGTGTTTGATAAATCGCCTGTATTGGCAATCGTGTTGCCTGAAATATCGACACCATTTCCTGCTGTGTAGGTAGGCAAGTTTACACTACCACCACCATTCGATAAAGAAACAGTATTGCCTGCCAAAGAAAGTGTTTGAATTTCGTTGGTGCTTGATAAATCGCCTGTGTTCGCAATCGTATTGCCAGAAATATTAATGCCATTGCCTGCTGTATAGTTCGCAGTGCTGTTGCCTGCATTTTGGGCATAGAGGGCGTAGGGTACAGAAAGCAGTTGTTGTGTACCTACTTGGGTATAGTTCGTACCTCCTGTGATGTCCATTTCGATATTCAGGTATTTATTGCCTGAACCCCAAGTGATGCCTGCAAATGTACCGCTCAAAGGTGTACCTGTGCCAATGCCTATAGTAAACATACCGCTTTGGTTCGTGGTAGTCGTGAATTTTTCTACATACTCAGCGGTGCCTGTAGTAGAACCTGTTAGTACGCTTACACGCAAGGCAATTACTTGGTTTACAATCGCCTGCCCTGCATTATTGCGAGCTACTGCCTGAAAATTGAAGGCTTGTGGTGCTTGCGCACTTGCCTGCCCTGCGCATACGAGGGCAAAAAGAAGGGTAAAAATGAGATTTTTCATGTGAATAGAAGTCCCCTGCCCCAAAGGGGAGAAAATTAGTTGAGTTGGCAAAAGGCTCCCCTTTGGGGCAGGGGGCTTTTGGGCTTTTAGGAACGAGTAAAAAATAACTTGAGCATATTTAGCCACGCTGTAAGCGTCTGTTATCGAGCTTTTACGCGGTTAAGCAATACCAACAGACGCTTACAGCGTGGCTTCGCGTGAGTGAAATTATCATGTTATTTTATTTTCATTCCTTAGTGTAGTGTTCAGTATTGGTTAAATGTTTGTTTTTTTTCGGTTGGCAATCCGCTCGCGGTTGTCAATCCGAAAAAAAAGACCGCCAAAAAAACGAACACTCAAACTTTCCTAAACAGTAGTTCATGAGGATACTAAACACAAAAACCGTAATTCGTAATTCAAAAATCGTAAACCGTAAATCCCCCCATGATTCAATATATCCTGACTGACATAGAAGGCACGACTACTTCCGTAAACTTTGTATATGAGGTCTTATTTCCGTATTTTTCTACTCACTTTAGCGCGTTCGCAGGCAAGGAGTTTGAGAGTGAAGCCGTACAAACGCAACTCAACGCGACCATAGAAACTGTCAAAATAGAACAAAACCGAATTATTAGCCAAGCCGAAGCCATAGAACAGCTTTTGGCATGGACGCTCGAAGACCGTAAACACCCCGCGCTCAAAGCATTGCAGGGCTTGGTCTGGCAAGAAGGCTACCAAAATGGTACACTCAAAGGGCATCTTTATACAGACGTTCCCCCTGTTTTGGAGAAGTGGAAAAAGGCAGGTTTGCAGTTGGGGATTTATTCATCTGGCTCCGTACAAGCGCAGAAGCTACTTTTTGGAAGTTCCGAATTTGGAGATTTAACGCCCCTATTTTCGCATTATTTTGATACAGCAGTAGGCAATAAGCGCGAAGTAACCTCATACCAAAATATCCAAAAACAAATCAACTTGCCTGCCCGCCAGATACTCTTTCTTTCAGATATTGCGCAAGAATTAGATGCCGCCAAAAGTGCAGGTTTTCAAACAATTCAACTTGTGAGAGAAAAAAATACTGCCAGCCTGAAGCACAAGCACGTAACTAATTTTACGGCTTGCGCTCGCATCATCTCTGGACAACAAGCCCACGCCCGCAATCAACGTGGAAATCATGGCGATGGAGATTGTGCTTGCTGCTGACAAAAATTGGTTCTTCGAAAGTTATTGCGGAGGCAAAACTGTAGAACAGGCTTCCAGCCTGTTGTTTCAAATGATAAACAGGCTGGAAGCCTGTTCTACAGAATATTCCGCAATAACTTTTGAAGAACCCAAAAATTAAAAAAAATAAAATATTGATAAACAATTTGTGTTTTTATTTGTTTTTTATTTTTTTTTATCTATTTTTGCCGAAACATTTTTTTGTTTAACCACTAAACCTTTTATCATCATGATTCAATTGGGAAGCCAAGGACCCGAAGTAAGGGCATGGCAACAGTATCTTTCAGACAAGGACTATGACGTAACAGTAGATGGTATCTTCGGACAAGCTACCTTTGCGGCTACAGTGAAATTCCAACAATGGTGTGGCGAACTTACTGCCGATGGCGTTGTAGGTCAAAATACTTACAAGTGGGCAGCAGCCAATGAGTACAAAGGCGGTTTTACTGCATAAAAATAATAAAAAAAGCTATCCTTTCGGATAGCTTTTTTTATTTTCTAACAGATTGAGGGCTAAAGCACATACTTCGTACTTAGCCTCTGGCTATCAAGTCAGCCACACGACAAGAATATCCGTATTCGTTGTCATACCAGCCTACTACTTTTACGAATGTACCATTCACAGAAGTAAGTTTGGCATCAAAGATACAAGAGTGCGGATTGCCGATGATGTCTGTAGATACGATTTCGTCTTCTGTATATTCGAGGATACCCTTCATAGTTGTTTCAGCCGCTTTTTTCATAGCCGCGTTGATTTCTGCTATAGAGGCTTCTTTTTTCAAAATTACGGCAAGGTCAGTCAGCGAGCCATCAGGTGTAGGCACACGCATAGCCACACCATCAAGTTTGCCTTTCAAATGAGGCAATACCAAGCCTACAGCTTTTGCCGCGCCTGTGCTTGTGGGTACTATAGAAAGTGCCGCCGCACGCGCTCTGCGAAGGTCGCTGTGAGGACCGTCTTGCAAAAGTTGGTCTTGCGTATAAGCGTGAATAGTGGTAATGTAGCCTTTCTCAATACCAAAAGCCTCATCAAGGACTTTTGCCATAGGCGCAAGGCAGTTCGTAGTACAAGAAGCGTTTGAAAGGATAGTTTCGCTACCTGTCAAAATGCCTTCATTCACACCCAGCACGACTGTAGGTATATCACCTTTGGCGGGTGCAGAAATGATTACTTTTTTTGCACCTGCTGTGATGTGGCTACCTGCGCCTGCTTCGTCCACAAAACGCCCTGTGGATTCCAATACTACATCAATGCCCATAGAAGCCCAAGGAAGGTTTTTAGGGTCTTTTTCAGCCGAAACGGGGATAGTTTTTCCGTTTACTACAAGGCTGTTGCCTTCTACAGCTACTGTACCAGGAAAACGACCATGCACAGAGTCATACTTCAGTAAGTGCGCCAACGTAGCGGGGCTTGTAAGGTCATTGATAGCAACTACTTCTACATTGTCCTTGAGTAAAAGCGCGCGGAACGAGATGCGTCCGATACGTCCAAAGCCATTGATAGCAACTTTAATTTTTGCCATGATATGTTGAGGTGGGGATTAGGTTAAAAGAGTAAATTTTGTGCAAATGTAATTTTTTTTTTTATTCCACAAAATCAAAAAAAAACCATTCAACAAAAGTTGAATGGTAAACTTAAACCCTATTCTTAATATGCTTGGGACTCTGATGGGGTTCGAACCCACGACTTTCGGTACCACAAACCGACGCTCTAACCAGCTGAGCTACAAAGTCCGTTTTTAATTGTTTGCAAAATTAGCGGGATTATTTTTAATATCCAAATTTTTTTCTATATTTTTTTATTTTTTTATATTGGGTTATGTGATATGCTGATTCTGGATATTTTTAGTAAATCCCTTGAAACATACGTCCCCAACGGATTTTACCTCCAAAAAGGGACTTCGTAGGGTCGAGTGAGAGCCATGTGAGCGAGGCACGTCCGACTACATGGTCTTCGGGTACAAACCCCCAATAACGTGAATCGAGTGAGTTATGACGGTTGTCGCCCATCATGAAAAAATAGTCTTGTTTGAAAGTATATTTGCTGATTTGTTTGCCATCTATAGAGATAGTGCCGTTTTTGACTTCTACATTCTTATTCCAATCAAATCTTTTGATGACTGTGGCATAGAGTTTTACGTTTGTTTCGGTAAGTTCGATAGTCATACCTTTTTTGGGAATAGTGATTTCGCCAAAGTTATCACAAGTCCAGCCCATTGCGCCTTGTGGGTAGGTCATTTCTTTATCTCTGAAGTCGCTGATGTTTTTGCCTCTGATACCTATCTCAAGGGAAGAAAAAATTTGGGCTTCTTTGAGTTTTTTGATTTCATCTACAGTAGCGTGTATGAGTTTATAGTTTTCATCTTTGTCCATGACTTGTTCTACATCACTTTCATTGATGCCTGCATCTGCAAAATAGCGTGGATTTACGTCTTCTTTCGAGATGGCTTTGTAAGTGTGCTGGAGTTGGCTTGGTACATGGGCTTTCGCGCCATTGATGTATAGTACACCATCTTTTACCGCCAATTTGTCGCCTGCTACGCCCACACAACGTTTGATGTAGTGGGTTTTCATATCTATAGGAGCATCTTCATCAGGAAAATTGAAGACCACTACGTCATTGCGCTGTACCGAAGTATAGCCCCATATCCGAAAAGTAGGCAACTGAATCCAGCTCAAGTAGGCAGGAATCTCTGTTCCCCAAATTTTATTGTCTGTAAGCGGTATGCGCAAAATGGTGCGGGGCGTGCGCGGTCCGTAGGCTATTTTGCTTACAAATAAGAAATCGCCTACCAACTGTGTACCTTCCATTGAGGGGGTAGGAATGGTATAAGGAGCAAAAAAACACCACCTTACTATAGTAGCCACGACTACCGCAAATACAATGGCATCAATCCATTCGCGGGTTTTGCTTTTTTTCTTTTTGGTCTTGGGTGGGTTGGGATTTATCTCGGGGGTACCGTGTATGGGCGTTTCCATGGATACAATTTTATTTTTTTGCAAAGATAAAAAATAACTATTATATTAGTAGGCAGTTTTGAGTTTTTATTACTTTAGCGGGCAGGCAAGTTTTTTATCCTTGCCTACCAAACCTCCGACTTCCCCTATGTTTACTGTATTTGCACCTTTTGTGAAAGAAATCTTAGATTATGCTTGGACTATTGCCCAGCAATACAATCACGCGGAAGTTACGCCCACGCATACACTTTTGGCGATGTTGAAACACCCCTCGAGTAGCTATGTACGCGAATATATAGCTTCCAAAAAACATCTTGTCGTATTCGAACATACACTACTGACACAGTTATCTGCCTTGCCTGCCCTGCACACGCCCTTGCCTGCCCAGACCGAAGGAGGCTATGCTATAGATAGCACTATCGAAATGGTCATCAAAGAGGCTTATACAGAAGCGAAAAGTCATAACGCAGAGATGATTTTGCTTGAATATTTCTTTTTGACTTTACTGAAAAAGGTTGTTTTTGAAGGACTTGATTATGAAGAAGCGCGTCTATTTATCAACCAAAAAAATGCGGAACTTGTCTTTCAGCACCAAGAGATAGCGTGGGGCAGGCAAGGGGCATGGCTTTCGATTGCCAAAGGTTTAGATGCTATGTACGAGGCAGGCAAGACTACTTTGAAGCCTTATCTGCACCAAGTTTATCACCAATCTACAGGCAATATCAGGCTTTTTGTATTGCTGATAGACTTGCCTACCAAAGCCCATAAAATCACGATTGAATTGATTGAAAAAAAACATTTAGAATCTGCCAAAGAGCAGACTTTGCGTTTTTTGAATCATAGGAAATATCCTATCACTGAATCTTTTTTGTATGCTTATGATGCGCAGGAGTGGACAAAATTTGAAATATTGCCTAAAGAAATCTGTGAGGCTACTGAAAAAGAAAGTTTTAGTGAACTTTTGCAGGTAGATTTTGAAGTTTGGCAAATTTTACTTAAAGAAAAACCAAATCTTGAAAAAAAATAAATGAGAAAAATAAAAATTTATTTTGCAAAATATTTGGATATTAAAAAAACTTGTTTTATCTTTGCATCATAAATAAAAACAAATAAAAAAATGCTACACTTCATCATTTCTCTCGAACAAAGTATAAACGATTCAATATGCTATCAACAAGATAGTGTAACAGAATTCTATTATAGCTTTGCGGCGTACAAGGGAGTATTGATGTGTGAAAAAACGCAATTTCAAGCCTGATAACAGGTTTTGCATATACACAACAAACCCCTAAGCTACTCAAAAAGTTTAGGGGTTTTTCTTTGTTAGCCCCAGTCCCAAAGGGTAAAAAATTACCTCCAAAGGGCAAAAAATCACCTAATTTATAAAGCTCATTTTTAGTTTTGGTAGGTAAGAGTTTTTTATATTTTTGCTCAAAGAGTTACGTTATTTATTGCATATTTTTGAATTTTAATTTGCCGAAAAAATACATTTTTCAGCTTGCTAATTCTTTGCTTTTTGATAAATGTTCCCTGATAAATGTTAAATGTTAAATGATAAATGATAAAATGATAAATGATATGGAAATGCGCCAAAGTTGGAGAGTTGGGGCAGACTGTAAATCTGTTGCCTTTGGGCTGAGTAGGTTCGAATCCTACCATTTCCACTATAAATCAAAATACACTGTTTTGTCGTCTTAATGGATAAGATGCTTGCTGAAAAGCGAGAGATGGGAGTTCGAATCTTCCCAAAACGGCAAAGAAAGAGTGCCGTAAATAAGCGTTGCTTCGGACGTATCGTATAGAGGTCAGTACGCCTCCCCAACCTTCAACAAGTTGGACAGGAAACGTGGGTTCAACTCCCACTGCATCATAGTAGCTTATTGATTATCGCCTCTTTCTAAAAAATTGAAAAAGTGCCGTAGAGAAGGAATCCTTCGTAACTATAACGAGCCTAAGGTAGCAACACACAGGCGACTGTGCAAGCGAAGCACGCCAATCTCTCTGAGAAACAGCCTGCGAGTCCACTGCCCAACTTCCACGTGGGTAAGAACGCTTTTCCTTCTCGTCTGTTGCCTTTTTCAATGTTTTTTTAAGGATAAAAGGGGGAAGGGTAAAAAGGGGGAAGGGTAAAAGGGGGGAAGGATAAAAGGGGGAACGGTAAAAAGGGGGAAGGGTAAAAAGGTAAAAGGGTAAAAGGGTGGAAGGGTGGAAGGGGGAAGGGGGAAATGCTATATGATAAATGTTAAATGAATACAAGGAGAGATGCCAGAGTGGTTAATGGAACAGTTTGCTAAACTGTCATCGAGAAATTGATGCGAGGGTTCGAATCCCTTTCTCTCCTCTATATGTTTGAATTTTTAAACCACTGAAAAATGATTAC
>JAAFJK010000054.1 GCA_013298105.1 Cytophagales bacterium | reverse complement strand
CCGTAAACCCATAAACCCATTCCCCCGTAAACCCTCAAACCCGTAAACCCATAAACCCGTTCCCCCGTAAACCCTCAAACCCGTAAACCCTCATTCCAACCCCACAATATTTTTGCGTAATAAGTCAAGTGCCAAGACCGTAGCAAAATAAATATGCCTCATTCTATCCAATGGAATCACATGATTTTGGGCAAAAACGCCTTTTTCGCTTGCACACGCTATCCAGACTGTACCTATAGGCTGTTCGGGTGTGCCACCTTCTGGACCCGCATAACCTGTAGTAGCCAATCCAAAGTCCGTATTAAATTTTTGGCGCACTTGGATAGCCATTTCTTTAGCTGTCTGCTCGCTTACGGCTGTATGCGCGTCTATAGTTTGTGTTTCTACACCCAATACGCCTGTTTTTATTTCTTGGGTATAAGCCACCAATCCCCCTTTAAAATATTTTGAACTGCCTGCGACTTTGGTAAAACTATGTGCCACATAGCCGCCAGTGCAACTTTCGGCTGTCGATACAGTTTTATTTTCAGTCATAAGTAATTGCCCTACCGCTTCTTCTAAGGTTATCTTATCGAATCCAAATACGAATTTTTCAATCAGTGGCATGACCTTTTCTACTTCTTGGGCTATATCGCCTTCTATCTGCACGCGGTCATTGCCTATGCCTGTAAGTCGGAGGCGGACTTGATAGTTGTGGGGCAGGTAGGCAAGTCTGATGTGGGCAGGCAAGTTTTCCTCCCAATCGTTTATCTTTTCGGCTAAAAACGACTCGCCTATGGCTACAGTATGGATTACTTTATGCACTATGTAAGGGAGCGTAAAGTGCGCTCTTAGGCGTGTGAGGACTTGCTCTTGCATGAGGACTTCCATCTCGTGCGGCACACCAGGCATAGATACATATATTTTCCCCTGAAAGTCCTGCCAAATACCAGGCGCAGTCCCCAGTCTATTGTCCAAAAGCGTAGCAGTACGTGGCATGGCGGCTTGTTGGATGTTACTTTCGAGCATCGGTCGCCCACGCTTTGTAAAAAAAGCCTCCAGTTTTCTGAGCCATTCGTCATGAATGATTAAATCCGTTTCCCAAAATTTGCAAAGCGTTTTTTTGGTAATATCATCTTTGGTAGGACCCAGCCCACCCGTCATGAGTATGATGTCGGCTCGGTCGTGGGCTTGCTTCAGAGCCGTTAAGATGGCTTGTTCGTCATCACCTACAGTCGTATGGTGTCGTACTTTCACCCCTATCTCACTGAGGGCTTGACTAATATAATGTGTGTTGGTGTTTTGAATTTGTCCATAGAGAATTTCATCACCTATGGTAAGGATTTCGGCATATATTTGCATACTTTAGACTACGTAAAAAGCACGATTTTGTTTCGTTTTGGGGTGTTAATTTTCAGGTGTACCAAACATAGTATCTCTCAAATTCTTGTCTTTGCCAAATCGCCAAATCAGCCCATCTACCCAATAATGATAAATCACAAGCATCGTAAAAGGTACAAAAAGTAACATCAGCCAACCTTGTTTCCAAAGCCCATAGACTTCCAAAAGCCCTATCAGCAGTCCATACGCGAGGGAGGCAAAAAGCCACTTGCCTACCAATCCGCGCCTATTTGGGTAGCGTTTACGCTGATAGTGCATTATCCAGCCTTGATATTGTACGTCATGATAAGCCGTTTCGATGGCTTCAGCTATCAAAAATGGTGTAGCTGTCAAGAAGAAAATAAAATAATGCGTACCCAAAGCAGTAGTAAGCAACAGCAATTTGGGCAAATTGATTGCCTCGCCTACCAAAATTTTCCAAACTTGACGTGCCAAAAACAACGCCAACAAAACTATGAAAACACCCCAAAGTATATCTGGCAAAAAGGTAGGCAAGTTTGGAAACCACGCCTTCATATTCGCATAAATCGTGATGTAGCCATTGTTTTGCTGTTCGGTATAGTCATTGAAAAAGCAAGCAAACATACCTGTATAAAACATACTGTAATCTAACCAATTATCGAGCGGCTCAGTGTCTTGATTCAGTCCTTTGTAAGCCCGCAGAAAACCATAATGTTGGCGTATGATATGGTAGCTCCCAAACATAGAAGCAAAAAGTATCAATTCACTGTCATAACCCGCCACCGAAATCGCCAAGCCTACCAAAATAAATCCCAAAATCCCCCACGTATGCAAAAACTTCCGTCTTTGGAACTCCTCCGAGTCGAGGTGTGTACGCGCAAAGGTTTGGAAAATATGCGGGTGGTCGAATATAGCCGTAAAGAAAAAATAGGTTACTAAAATCGCTTCCCCATTCAGAATAAACTTAAAATGATGTGCTATCCGATACAAACCCAAAAAAGCAAATGCAAAAATGCAACTGCCCATGAAAAAAAATAAATCATACTTGGCACTGACTATCCAACGAGTTTTGAACATAAAAAGAATTATGGTTTATGATAGGTACTAAATAGGAATCTGCAACTCCACGCGTGTCCCGTTTGGAAGGTCGAGGACATTGACCAAAATACGGTTTTGTCTGCCATAATTCAGCAAGTCCAACCGTTTTTGAGTAGCACTTGTGGCAAAGGATTTATGGCGTTTGGGGTGTACTTTTTGGATTTCTTGAGAGCGTTTTCTACCTATGCCATTGTCTTGGATATTGCAAATAAGAAAATCGTTGTTTTGGTGCATTTCTATGCAGAGTTTGCGCTCACCTTCTATGTGCAAAAGCCCATGTTTGATAGCGTTCTCGATGTAGGGCTGGATAAGCATCGAGGGTATATAGATAGACTCGGTAGGCAAGTCAGGAGCTAACTCGAATTGGTAGGCAAGGTTTTCAAAACGTACATTCTCAAGCTCCAGATACAGTTTCAAGACCTTAATCTCATCTGCCAAACTCACCTCTTTTTCGTTGGACATATCGAGCGTGAGGCGCATGAGGTCAGCGAATTTGCCCAAATACTGATTGGCAAGGCGTTTTTCATTCAGCCAAATGAACTCTTGGATAGAGTTCAGGGCATTGAATATGAAGTGCGGGTTCATCTGTACTTTCAGGGTAGCAAGTTGTGAGCTTCGGAGGTCTTGCTCTATCTTGTTTTTTTGCTGTATGCGCTTCAGTCGCCACCAAAACCCCAGCCAAAGCGTACCTACCAAAAGCCCCAGCCAAAGCATATACGCCCACCATGTCTGCCACCAAGGAGGCAAAATCACGATTTGAATGATAGCCATGCCTTCACTCTCTATGCCATCTTCGTTTACGGCTTTTACCTGAAATTCATACGTACCTACAGGCAGGGAAGAATAACGCGCCAAACCGTTCGCATGGTTTGTAAAAATCCATACCGAATCCAAGCCCAACATACGGTACTTGTATTTGAACTCGCCTCTGCTTCGGTAGGCAAGCCCTTGAAACTCTATTTTAAGGTTATTTTTGTGGTAAGGAAGGGTATAAGTATCGTTCAATTTTAGGGGTTCTTCGGCTATTTTGAAGGCTTGGATATAGATAAGGGGCGGAGTCTGATTGGTTTTTAGACTGTCTTTGTGCATAGAGAGCAGTCCTTTGGGTGTAGCCACCCAGAGCGTATCGCGCCATATCTTGAGGTCAAGCACATCGTATGTATGCAGTCCATCTTGTTTATTAAAAAGCTGTAAATCACCTTTTTGTGTGTCATAGCGTTGGATTCCCTTGCCTGTACTGAACCATAAGATATTTTTTTCGATACTGATAGCTCTACAAAAATTGCCTGCCAATCCCTTGCTTTGGTCAAGATGCGTAACAACTTTGTAATCTTTTAGTCCATACAAGCCTTGTTCTATAGTACCTACCCAGATAGTCCCATCTTCGCTTTGCGTGATAGTAATACCAAAGATAGACTTTCCTTTGTGGTCAAAAATTTCGCGCACGCCATTTTTCTGATAAAGCAAAAGCCCATCTACAGAAGCTATCCAAAACTCTTGTTTGGCTTTGTCCACACAGACACTGCGCGTGCGCTTGACAATTATTTGAGAATATATTGGAACATTGAGGCTTTTTGTATAGAGTGGATAATATTTTAGCCATGACTTATCAAGCATCGGCTCTTTGGCAATCTCAGGATGAACACGCGCCATGCGTGCTTCTGAGCCTCCTGCGAGTACAGCATCTTGGTTATTTAAAAAAGCTATTTTTTTCAATGCACCACCCGAATATTGTTCTATAGGCACAGATGATTCTATCTTAAAGACTGACAAATTTGATACACCCACATACAGTTTTTGATAAATTTCGTGGTAGTACATGGTTTCTATTTGTTGCTTTTGTCCTGTTTGGTAGGCAAGTCCCACCCCTTTTTGTGCTGAGAACTGGTAAGCCACGCCATTATTCAGCCCCAACACTAAGGTCTTGTTGCCGATAGTTTCCATACAGTTGATGACTGGGGTAGGCAAGTTGCTATTGAGCTGATTGTAGAGAAGGATATCGAGCTGTGGCAGTACGAATATTCCTTCTTTTAGGGTAGTTATCCAATATACGCCTTCGCGGTCTTGCAAAATACGTGATACATCTATGTTCGGCAAAAGCACCTTGCCTGCCCAAAGTGCCTTGCCTGCCCTGTCAAAACCAAATACGCCTACAGAGGTACAAAACCAATAATTTTGGCTTTTGTCAATGTACATGGAGTGAATAATTTGTTTCGAAAGTGCAGTAAAAGCATCAGGCAAAAGGACTTGCTTTTGGTCTTGCTCCCATACCAACAAACGCCCACGTGTGTCTTCAAAAGTATATAGTTTTTTGTCTTTGACAAAAAAACGTTGTGGGTGTTCTGTTTCAGAAATGATGCTTAACTTGCCTGCCTTGTATTTGCTGATACCTTTTTGTGAAAAAAGCCAAAATCCGTTGTCTTTATCGCTGTGAATGTCCCAAAAGATGTCGTTTTCTGATTTTATCTCTGCCACTTTTGTCCACGTTTTTTTGGGGATAGACTGGACATATACCTTTGTCCAATCTATAAGCATCAACGAGTCGCCCAGATTGAATTGATAAGCGAGTGCGTCTGTTACATGGGCAGGCAAGGCGATTTCGTGTACTTTGTCTTTCTCTATTTTGAAGATTTGTTTGGCAAAATTTCTGAACCAAACATTGCCGTATTTATCCTCATTCAGTGAAGTAGCAGAGCGCGACTTGGCGGTAGGTGCGGCAAATAACTTGAACTCCCTCCCATCAAATCTACAAAGCCCCGCTTCAGTCCCAAACCACATATAACCCTTCGAGTCTTGCAAAAGGTTATAGACTGTCATGCTCGGAAGCCCGTCCTCGTCTGTCAAACGCCACATATACGGCTGTTGGGCAGGCAAGGCACAGGGAAGTACGAAGGTTGAAATAAGAAGTACGAGGCAAAATTTTGACACTTTCACTAAATTTTTGATAGATTCCAAACTCACAAGGTTTTTAAAACCTTGGGAATGAAAATAAAATAACATGACAATTTCACTCACGCGAAGCCACGCTGTAAGCGTCTGTTGGTATTGCTCAACCGCGTAAAAGCTCGATAACAGACGCTTACAGCGTGGCTAAATATTCTCAAGTTATTTTTTACTCGTTCCTTGTAGGTTTCAAATACATGGTAATTTATTTTTTGGCTGTTTCCAGCAACATCTTTACATCTTTTTGGAGTTGTTCTATTTTGGTTTTCATTTCTTTTTGGTAGGCAAGGACATCGGGCGCACTGGCTTGCGTGGTGGGCTTATGGTCGTGGTGGTCATGTCCTTCGTGGTCATGGTGGTCATGCTCGGTACCTGGTACTTCTTGGATATTTTTCATCCAATCTGCCATAGCAAGTATTTGATTATCACAGGCTTCTATGGCTTTTTGGTTTTTCTCTTTGTCTTTTTCTGTCAAAGAGTTCTTCAATTTTTTGACTTCTGTGATGTCTTTCATCACGTCTTTGTGGATTTGGATAGCCTCTTTGTGGATTTTGCGGGCTTCTACAAGTATGGGTTCGTCTTTGCTGGACTTGCCTGCCCCGCACGCCGTAAGGAGTACAAAGGAAAAAAGGAAAAATAAATTTTTCATAAATAATAGAAAAAAATTGTTTGTTGGAGAAAAAAAAGTAATTTTGCAATATAGTTGCAAACATACTACTTTTTTATGAAATTTACAACACTACTTTCGCAAAAGTCTGATAACATGGGCATCATCAGCTCAGTCTTGTGTTTGATTCACTGTTTACTTTTGCCGATAGTTGTTTCTGCTATATCGGTGGCAAAAAACCACGTCCATGACCACCATGACCATGCGCATGGACATAGCCACGCGCCTGAATTTTCACTGATGAGTTATGAAACGCTCGACTATGTATTTTGGATTTTTAGTCTTTTGGCGGTGTATTATTCTATGCGCCAGACCACACACAGAGGCATCAAGCTCTCTTTTGTAGGGGCAGGATTGTTGTTTACTATGGGTATTTTGTTTAGTCATAGTCTGCCTTTCGGACACGCGTGGTCTTATGCGGGTTCGGTTTGTTTGATAGCTACACACTACTATAATATGCGCTTCTGCAAGCATTGTGCAGTAGCGCATGGGAAGTAACGAACGAGTGCTATCTTTTCCTTCCAAAAGCCAAATCGCCTGCATCACCCAAACCAGGCAAAATATACGACTTTTCGTTCAATTCCTCATCAATGTCGCCTGCCCAAATGTGCGCATGAGGGATATGTTTTTGGACATACTCAATACCTTGCCTACTGGCTATCACGCAGGCAATATGTACTGTACTTGGTTTGCCATGAAACAGCAAAGACTCATACACCGAGCGAATGGACTGCCCAGTAGCCAACATAGGGTCGACCAAAATCAAAGTTTTGTTTTGTAAATGAGGCGTAGCCGTATAGCCTTGCACGATGTCAAAAGAATTATCTTCAGTGTATTCGCCTCTGTACGCGCCTACAAAAGCACTCTCTGCCGTATCAAACATATTCAAAAAACCCTGAAACATAGGCAACCCCGCCCGCAGGATAGTCGCCAAAACTATCATTTGGCTTGAGAGTGATGTTTCCTTGCTACCAAGTGTAGTAGGGATTTGCGCGGGTTGGTAGGCAAGGGTTTTAGAAATTTCGTATGCCAAAAGCGAGCCGATACGTTCAAGATTGTTGCGAAATCGAGCGGAGTCTTGTTGCCAATCTACATGGCGTAGCTCCGCCAAAAACTGATTAGCTATAGTGTTTTGTGCCGTAAGTGTAAAAAGAGCCATAAGGAGTTTTGAAGTTTGATTCTATGGAACAAATATAAAGTAAATTCAGCATATTTCATAACACCTAAAAGTATTTCCCATTTTTAAATCTGTAAGGTCTTTGAAGACCTCACAGGTTTAAAAATGAGGGTTCTTAAAAAATTAGTTACTGTAAAATTTTCGTATAAATCATTTTTATTTGTTTTATGGTGTGTTTTTTGTTAGTTCAGCCCCCAAACCCCCGGAGGGGGCTTTATAAGAACTTTGATAGTAAAATGTAGCAAACGA
>JAAFJK010000741.1 GCA_013298105.1 Cytophagales bacterium | reverse complement strand
GGCATTTAATTTTAATCTACCAAATTTTTTGCAAACTTTTTTCAAATTATTTTTTTAACTTTACTTGCCTGCCTTCGTTTTATTTCGGAGTGCAAAATTGGGCATTTAATTTTAATCTACCAAATTTTTTGCAAACTTTTTTCAAATTATTTTCTGACTTTTACTTTGCCTGCCTTCGTTTTATTTTGGAGTGCAAAATTGGGCATTTAATTTTAATCTACCAAATTTTTTGCAAAGTTTTTTCAAATTATTTTCTGACTTTTACCTTGCCTGCCCCACCGTTCTGTTTGGGAGTGCAAAATTGGGTATTTAATTTTAATCTACCAAATTTTTTGCAAAGTTTTTTCAAATTATTTTCTGACTTTTACCTTGCCTGCCCTGCCGTTCTGTTTGGGAGTGCAAAATTGGGTATTTAATTTTAATCTGCCAAATAATTTTGAAAATAATTTTGAATTATTTTCAAAATTAAAACTAAATAATTGGTTATGAAGTGATTGATTTTTATATTTGAAAGCGATAATCCAAATATCAATTATGATTCTGAGGAAGTTGTTGCGGAGGCAAAACTGTAGAACAAGCTGGAAGACTGTTCTACAGAATATTCCGCAATAACTTTTGAAGACCTATAAATTTCCAAGACTCAAAAAGAATTTAGTCATATATACTATAGCTATAGATTTTGAATTGTTTTTTAAGTTGGTAACTTAAACTAAGTTTTATATCTTTGCACCCTGATTGGTTTTAGATTTAAAATATATTGATTTATGTCTTTGAAAAGCATTTATTTTCTTTTTGTTATGTGCGTAGTTGCCCCTTCTTGTAATTGGTGGGCAGGCAAGGCTGATGACAAAAAAGGGAAAGTAATAGCACAAGTAGGTGAGGTCAAACTTTTTCAAGCTGATTTGAAGGATATTATCCCTGTGGGTACGCCTAAAACAGACAGTGCAGAAATGGCGAAAAATTACCGCCAAACGTGGTTGCGCAGACAGCTCATGGTGCAAGAGGCTAACAAGGGTACAAAAATAGACGAGCGCGACCTTGAAAGAAAATTGCAAGATTATAAGCAAGACCTGCTACTGTATGCTTATGAAAAAGAATATTTACGCAAAAATTTAGATACCACGATAGCAGAAAAGGACATCAAAGAATATTATGAGAAAAATGCGACTAACTTTGAGCTGAAGCAAAATATAGTAAAAGCTCGCCTACTCAAGACACTGAAAGATACCACTTCAAGGGGGGTAGAGGCTAAAAAATGGTTCAAAAGCCAAGATAAAAAAGACCAAATCAAGTTGAGAGAATATTGCTTGAAGTACGCGCCTTTTTATCATTTGGCAGATACGGTGTGGGTGGAGTGTGATGCTTTGGTGCGGAACACGCCTTTCAGACAAATTATGAACAAAACGGACTTTATTCAACAAAATAGGTGGATAGAGCAACAGGAGGGAAGCTATAGTTATGCGCTTTCTATCATAGAATATAAACTCTCTAATCAGGCTTCGCCCTTGCCTTTTGTGAAAGACCGCATCATAAGTATGCTTATCAACCAAAGGCGTGTGCAACTTATCAAGAAAATGGAACGAGAGATTTATGAAATAGGGAAAAAAAATAAGGGTTTTCAGGTTTTTGATTGATGTTTGAATTGTAGAATAGGCTTTAGCCTGTTCATAGCGAGTTGGAAACTCGCTCTACGACTTAATTCCGTAATAACTTTCTAAGAAAAAAATATACCTCTATGAAAAAAATATTTTTAATGCTTTTTGGGCTACTATTGAGCTTGCCTGCCCTCTCACAAGCACAAGAAGGTGAAACGATTGACAAAATCGTGGCATCTGTGGATAACTATATCATTTTGCTCTCTGAAGTAGAGGGGCAATACCTGAATCTATTGAGCAGAGGTGCTATCACTGAAGGCGAAGCAAGTAAATGCAAGGTTTTGGAGGATATGATTATCCAAAAAATGATGATTGCCAAAGCAGAGATTGACTCGGTAATTGTAGAAGACAAAATCGTGCAACGCCAACTCGACCAGCGCATGGACATCATGTGCAGGCAAGTGGGTGGGTGTGAAAAGCTCGAAAAAGTCTATGGAAAGACTATGAATGACATCAAAAACGAACTACGCGACATCATTCATGACCAAATGGTGGTGCAAAAAATGCAAGAAAAAATTACTGAAAAAGTAACTGTTACGCCCAAAGAGGTACGCAAGTTTTTTGCAAGTATTCCCAAAGATAGCTTGGAAATAGAGAATGAAGTGGAGCTTTCGCACATTGTCAAAATCATAGAACCCAGTAAAGAACAAAAACGTCTTACTAAAGAACGTTTGGAAAAAATACGTACAGAAATAGCAGAAGGCAAGGATTTTGCGGAAATGGCAAAAAAGAACTCTGAAGACTACACCAGTGCGCAACAAGGCGGAAGTTTGGATTGGCAGAATCGTGGGAATCTTGTGCCTGAATATGAAGCAGAAGTATTCAGAATCAAGCCTAATGAACTTTCGCGTGTGGTAGAATCGCAGTTTGGTTTTCACTTGATACTCCTCAAAGAAAGACGAGGCAATGAGCATCTTTCCTCACATATTTTGCTTAAACCTACGCCTGATGCACAAGACATAGAGCGCACCAAAAGACAACTTGATAGTATGCGTACACTGATTATGCGTGATAGTATTAAGTTCGAGAAAGCGGCTATAGAATTTTCTGATGATAAAAATTCTGGCTCAAGTGGTGGGGCTATTTTGGGTAACGACCGCAGTACGCGCATACCTGTTTTGCCTGAAACGCTGGATTCTTATCTTTATCAAGTTATACAGCCACCTATGAAAGTAGGGGAGATTACAGAACCCCTTACCTACCGCACTGAAGATGGGAAAGAGGCTATGCGCATTATACTTTACAAATCACTTACTGATAGACATACGGCTTCGCTCAAAACGGATTATGCCAAAATATATGAGTATGCACTCAATGAGAAAAAAGGCAAAGCCATAGAAGAATGGTTCAAAAAAACTAAAGACCAAGTGCTGATAAGGGTAGATGATAGGTTCAAAGGCTGTACTATCTTGGGATTGAAGTAGCATTGTAGGGAACGAGTAAAAAATAACTTGCTAATTTTGTTAATCTTTTGCGCCTATACTTTGTTGCAATAATCATTACAAAACACCGCTTTGCGCTTCTATTGCGCCTCGTCTAAGCCCAAAATATCGCACAAAATCTTTATGGAACGAGTAAAAAATAACTTGGACATTTTGCTAATCTTTTGTGTTTATACTTTGTTGCAATATTCATTACAAAACACCGCTTTGCGCTTCTATTGCGCCTCGTCTAAACTCAAAATATTGCACAAAACCTGACCATCTTATTTTTTACTCGTTCCTATCACTTTATTTTTTACTCGTTCCTAATTTTAAAATACCCGCGACAAAATCGCGGGTATTTTTTGTGGTACGTGGATTAGCTCGACTGAAGCGGGTTTTCGTGATAAACTTTCGCGTGATTGCCCAAGAAAAGGCGTGCATAAATGCGTATAAGCGCGATTCCGCTTATCACAAAACAAGATGAGAGCAGAAATGCCAATACAAATTGATGCGCATGGATATGACTAAAAATCAAATCTTCGCCTATGAAAGTAGTTGTGATAGGAAAGCCCATCAAGCCCAAACAACACATCAAAAATGTACCTGCCAGTCTGGGGTGTTCGTAGCTGTGTCCATAGTAGCGGTAAAGGTCAAATAAATCTCCTTCCTGCCTTTTCAAGTGTATCAAGCACGCCCAGCCCAAAGAGCCTGCTACTACTACTCCACCCAAATACCAAAGCACTTCTACTATGCCAAAATGTTCGTTGTGCATCACTGCAAGTGCAATCCAAAAATGTCCTAACATTACTAAAAGCCACGCCAATTTTGGGTATTTACGCTCTGAAAAAGCCTTCGTTATCATCAAAACTGCGATAACTGCAAACACATCAGGCAAGATGTAATGCAACCAAAACGGAATATGCTTTTCGCCTAAAAACAGCCCCACGCCTATCAAATAGGTAGGCAAGAAATAGACGAAAATATTTTGGTAGGTAAGAAAATTGAGGCGACTGCCTATTTTTTTGAGTGGCATAAAGACCACTTTTGTCATAAAGTAATCCAAATAAAACTCTCGCAAAGACAATAAATAAAGGCTGTAATGCACTTTCCTACCAAAAAGATAGCGTTTTTCTGGTTTGGGAGATTGAAAATTGTAAAACTGCTCTCGTATCATGTAGCTCACGACTGAAGGCGAAACTAAGAGCTGATAAGTCCGCAAGAAAGCATTGCCCACAAAATGTATCAATACCAATGTTTCGAGTCCCAAAGACAGTTCAATGAACATAAGTCCGATTTGAGAAGTAGAGGCGTAGGCAATTTGCGTTTTTACAGTAGGTTGTACGCTTGCTATCATGTAGCCCACAAGTGCGGTTACTAAACCCACCACAAAGATACAAACACGCGCTATGATTTGTTGTTCCCAAAAATGAATGGTGCGCAAAAGCAAAAATACGCCAAAATGTATTGAAAGTGAACCATAAAAAATGGCACTCGAGGGGGTAGGACCTTCCATAGCGCGTGGCACCCACGAAGAGAATGGAAATTGTCCTGACTTTGCGGCGGCTGCCAAAAGCAAACACAAGGCAATGAAAAGCCCTATCGAGCTATGCTCAAGCAGTTGATGATGCACGAGGTTAAAGTTATTCAATTTTGCAAATGTGATATTTTCGTGCCAAAGGTGATGACTTGCCCACATTGCCAAAAGTATGCCTATATCGCCTATGCGATAAATAGAAAACACTTTCACAGCATTGCGAACAGGCAAATAACGCTCTCTGTAAAATGCTATCAACAAAAAAGACGAAATGCCCAACATTTCCCAGCCGATAAACAGTGTTTCAAAATTGCCTGAAAGTACCGTAAAATTATAGGAGAAATAGAAGAACAAAATAGTTGCAAAAAAACGCCTGTAGCCTTTTTCAAGGTGCATATAATAGCGACTATAGCGCACTATCAAAAATGTAATGAACGAACCTGTAAACAGGTATGTGGCAGATACTTTGTCGAAATAAAAATCAATCAAAAACACATATTCATTGCTTTGATAAAGTGTTAATTCTTTGATATTGAATGCTATAAATCCTGTAATGCCCCAATAAATTAGGAAGCCTATAAGCCCTGTCAAATTCAGTGCAATGGCTCTAAAAGAGGTGTTTGAGATGGCAGATTCGTTTTTTTCTGCATAAAGTAAAACCAACACAAACGCCAACAATGGCACTAAAAGAAAAGTGATAAGAAATATGTTAGGTATCATAACGATTTTAGATTTTAGATTTTAGATTTTTAGATTTTAGATTTTTAGATTTACTGATAACTTCGGAAATCTTTTTGACAGGCAAATTGGAACGCGGATTTTACTGATTTTACAGGTTTTCACAGATTTTTTTATGGTTTTATTAAGCTAAAAAATCCGTGTGCCAATTTGCCCATATTTATATTCGTGGTTCGTGTCCCCACTTACAATTTTTTGAGTTTTTTTGCGTTTAAAATAAAAATGTAATTTTTTATGGAAACACTTGTTTTAGAAAATATACCAACATACGAACAGGAACGCAATAAACCCATGCCAAGCAAACTTCACTCTATTGTTCAGTATAACCTTTCCTACCAATTAGGCGTTTATCTGTCAAAATTTGATATT
>JAAFJK010000420.1 GCA_013298105.1 Cytophagales bacterium | reverse complement strand
ACTTCACTACATTTGCATCATTAAATCACAATTAAAACAAATTTTAACATGAAACAATTACGCTTTACGCTTTTGGCGTTCCTGATGGTAATGGTAGGGCTTACCGCCTGCAAAAAAGACGAACCTGAAGTATTCAATGTTGAGGATTTGACACTTTCGTTCACTGGTACAAATTTTCTTCGTGATGGACAAGTAGTAGGTACTGTAAAAGCAAATAGCAACAAAGGCACTCTTATTTACAGCATTACTTCACAAGGAAGGCAGACAGGTCTGATTATCAATTCCGCTACAGGAGTAATCAATGTGGTTGATGTTGATTCAATCTATGAAATCGCTTGTACCACTGCAAACCAAGGCAAATACAAAGCCGTTGTAACCATTACAAATGGCTCTACCGTTAAAACAGTCAACATTACACTCACAGTAGATTGTTTTGCATAACGGAAACTTTATACTTATTAACCCCTGCAAAGTCTTTGTGATTTTGCAGGGGTTTTGTATTTTGGGTGGATATCGAGGGGGCAGGCAAGTTGCTTTGTAAACTGAAACCGCACTTTCGCAAAGCCAAAACGCATTTTCGTAAAGTTTCCAAAAATTGTATGCACCACTTTACTACATTTGCATCACAATTAAAACAAATTTTACCATGAAACAATTACGTTTTACGCTTTTGGCGTTGCTGATGGCAGTAGTAGGACTTAATGCCTGCAAAAAAGACGAACCTGAAGTATTCAATGTAGAAAACTTTACGTTTGAAGCCACCGCCGCGCTTCAAAATGGACAAGTAGTAGGCACCATAAAGGCAAATAGCAACAAAGGCACTATCGTCTATAGCATCACTTCACAAGGTGCGCCAGCAGTAGGAACCGTAGCGGCAGGTTTGGCTATAAACTCCTCTACAGGAGAAATAACTGTAGCTAATCGCAATGCAATCTCTGAATTTGCCTGCGCTACCGCAAATCAAGGCAAATACACAGCCGTTGTAACTATTACCAATGGCACTAACACCAAAACAGCCAATATCACACTTTTGGCAGTATGTAGAGAGAAATAAGCATTTCTAAACACCTTGCCTACCCACGCACGCATGGGCAGGCAAGGTTTTAAAAATAAAAAGCCCCCGCCTGTGGAAGCTTTGGGGACTTTTTACGAAGTATTTTCATACTTTGTGCAAAATAACATACAAAATATTGAAAATCCAATAAATCAAGCATAAATAAATAAAAATATTTTTTTGATTGGGAGCAACATATAAGGTCTTGAATACTTATACATTTGATTATCAATAACTTATTGGTATTTTTACAGTTTGATAACGACATAATTAATTTGTGAAAGAGGCACGCAGATAACACAGATTTTTAATGAAATATAGAAAATCCGCTTAATCTGCATTATCCGCGTGCTAAAAGCATTTACAAAAACGCTACTAAGCTTTAAATATGCTATGGTAGCTGTTTTTCTGTAATAAAGTTGCGCACCAACAGAAAAAACACCATCGCGCCAATGAAAACGCCTACAAGTAACCAATACAAGATATTGCCATCTGCCAGATTGAAGCCCAACACTATCACATACACCAGTGCCAATAGTAAAGCCGTAACACTGCCACGCAAAATCAATAAAAACACTTGGCTAAAATAACAACTGTACCTGTACAGCGCGTAAAATGCCGCGCCCACTGCCCCAAAAAGTGCCAAAAAGCTCACAAAAAAAGTAAGTTTGCCTTGCAATGCCATTTTTGGACTTGAGATAAGGCGTGCTATAGGATTGATGAATCTTGACAAAAAGCCCGCATTGATAGGCTGACGCGCTTTTTGTTTTGGGATTCCTCCCCCAAATTTCGCGCCCAATGCCTGCCAAAGCTGTGGGTGTCCATTGTCATAGCCCAAAGCCCAAATACCTACACCACCGAGTTTTTTCTCCAATACCCAATCATATTTTTTGGCAAGAGAAAGGCTGTCGTCATACCATATTTGGCGATAATTGCCGTTGTCATCTCTGGATACATAGAAGTTGCTCATCGAGCCAGCGTCTTCGCTGGGCGTGGCAAAGCCGATTTTTTGTTTGATGTCGCGGTAGGTAAGGTATTTTAAGAATTTGCGAGATTCTGAAGGCGTTTTTAAATCTTTCGTAACCCATTCTGCGCCATAATACGATACGCCCAAAAGCATTTTTTGAGGCTCTGCGCCTGATGCGAGGTACATATCGATACTTGTTTCAAGACTATGATTCCACCAAGTACCGCCACTTTTGATTTGAGAAATGGGACCTGCTATCTCCGAATTTGAGCCATAAAACTCAAAGCCATTGACCACAAAAAGATTCACTGTTTTGGTAAGTTGGCGTACATCATAGACATAATCAAAGTCTATGGCAGGCAAGGAAAGGGACACAAATGCGCCCTTGATTTCTGTACGGAGTTTTGCGCTTAAGTCTATCACAAAGTTCGTAAAAGCGTCTTTTTGAGAAAGTGGAATACTCTCAAAGTCTAAATGTACGCCATTCGCACCTTTTTCAGACACAAGTTTGGTTATTTTCCTTACAAAATTGGCTTGTGCGTCAGGATTTTGCAGGAAAGTTTCTGTTTCGCGCTTACCTGCGAGGCTCGCGCTTAGGAGGACTTTACAAGCAGGGTTCTTCTTGTGGGCATACGTTACGAGGTCAGTATCTTTCCAGTCGTGCAAGTCTTTGTAATCGCCTGTACTGGGTTCTACTTCATAGCTATAGTAGGCTACCACATTCAAGACTGAAAAATTATAGCTTCTATAGGCATCATCTACCCAATAAGGGTGCCAACCAAAGACATATTTGTCTTTTGCCAAAGTATAAGTATGATGGTCGTCATGCTTATGTGTGATGGGCGTATTTTTGAACCCACCTTTGTAGAGGTCTTGGTCGCGTTTTTTTACGGAGTTGCGGGCAATGAATCGTGTGGTGTCTATCACACGAACGTTATCAGTTATTTTGACCTCTTTTTCGTCCTCCTTGCCTGCCTTACCTGTAGTCCCCATAGTGTTTGCTTGCCCCAAGCTTTTGGGGTCAATCTCTACGCCATTCACATCGAATTTGGCTTGTCCATTGGGGTTTCCGTTGCTTTTGGGTTTGGTAGTGTCTGCGGCAGTCTTATTTGTGCCATCTGCTTTTGTACCATCAGGGTTTGTTTTTTCTTCCGTCTTCGGCTTAGGCGGGTTTGCTTGTTCTACTTTTTCCTTCAGCTTATCACTGACTTGTGCTTTTGTAAATTGGATAGAAATTGCAAATAAAAAAAACAGAATGGTGTAAATCGTTGCCTTGTTTGTGTGTTTCATGGGTGTTTTAGGCAGTTCTTATAAATTTTTGCCTAAAATTAGTGCATTTTTTATGTTTTACAAATTTTTATCGTTTTTTTTGTAAAAAATATCCTAAAACACACTCCTCATGTACACACATTTTCGTTATTGCCTCATTTTCATTGCTTACCTTGCCTTGCCTGCCTCATGGCTGTATGCGCAAGATGTCAAAGCCCCCGAACCGCCTAAAGTACCTCGACCTTGTTATGAAAGTTTGCTCAAGTTAGACCCTGTAAAAGAGGATAGTACAGAATCAAAAATACCTTATCAAGTCTATCTTTTTCGCTATCAGCGCGAATATATGGTGGTGGTAGCCGATACCAGCAATTATTATAGCTTCAACTACAAGCGTGTGCGCCAAAATGGAGTAAAAGTGGATTCGCTTAGTGCCAATTCACTCGCTTTTGATTTGAGTATTTGCAAACTTTTTGATGTAAAAGAACTTACACTCAAAGAAAAAAAACGCAAAGTAGGCGATTTAGACGCTTCACACTTTTATACCTTCAGTCGCAAACAACAACGCCTTTATGCTTCTATGCGTGCTGTAGAAACAGGCAAAGCACGTACTTTTATAGGAAAATCACTCGCAGAGCTAAAGGAAATTCCCAAAATATTTGCTTTCCTCAAAGCCAAACCAAACGAAAAACTACAAGCGCAAATGCAAGCCATGAAAGACCAAGCCAAAAAAATGAAAGATGAAATGAAAAAAGTAAAAGACCAAGCCGCCAAAGTAGAAGAAACAATGGCAAAACTACAAGAGCAAAAGAAAAAAATAGACGAAGAATTAGCTAAACTCAAAAAAGAAAAAGAGGAAAAACAAGCTAAAGAAGCCCCCAAAGAAACGCCCAAAGATTCTACCAAAAATAATGCAGTAGCAAACAACACCAAAAACCCTCAAGACAATAAAAATCCCAAAGACAGCAAAAATCCTAAAGACAATAAAAATCCCAATCAGGTAACAACTAAAAACCCAATCACAGATACTGTCAAATTGAGTAAAAAAGAGGCTATCATCAAAGACATGGACAAAATGTTGAGAGAAATTGAGCTGCTGGGTAATATCAATGACTTACAAGCCAAAAAACAACAACTAATCAACCAAAAAGAAGAACTCAAAACAACAAAAGAAGGCTCTACTGAAATAGTGGATATAAAAATAGACAGCGAAAAACAAAAAGCTGAAATGCTCGCTAAAATCCACGAAATAGATGACATCTTGAAAGAACTCAAAGACGACAACGGGAACGATATACGCCCCTACAAAGGTGTTTTGAATGATAAAAGAGCCTTACTGAAAAAGAAAATTAAGGAAATAGAAGAAGAAAAGACAAAAGAAAATAATAAACCTCAATAAAAAACTTGCCTGCCCAGTCTATAGCGGGCAGGCAAGTTTTTTTACAAAAAATATTTGGCACGTTGTCAAGGTTTTCAACCATTGACAACGTGCCAAATATTTGTTAGCCTGCAAGTCCCATTTTGACTATTTTGGCTAATTCGTCTTGATTCCAAGGCTTGCGCAAACAAAATAAAAGATTTGCTTTATCACGCGCACGTTTTACTGCATTATCATCAGCCTGTCCCGTAAGCATAATTTTACGGATATTGGGGTATTTTGCATGGAGTTTTATCAAAAACTCATCACCATACATACCTGGCATGATATAATCTGAAATGACAACTATCACATCAAGACTGTCGTCTTGTAGTTCATCTACCACTTCGAGGGCTTCTGCGCCATTTTGTGCAATCTCATAATTGAATGAGTCGCCAAAAATGCCTCGCAGTTGGTTTTTCAAACTGTCTAAGACTGTTTTTTCGTCATCTACACAAAGAATGGTACTTTTTGCCATACAAAAAATTATTTGGTATAGGGTTGAGTGTTGTACGTTTTTGTGTTATTTTGCCCTTGAAACTTGTCTATGATGTTGCTTCTATCCTCATGAACGGTTTTGAGTTGCTTGATGGCATCTCTTAGTTCTTGCATGAGTTGTTTAGTACTTTGCTTTTTCATGGTATGATAGGTTTAAGTTTAACTTGATTGATAACTCTATTACAAAAGTAATGCAATAAAATTATAATACTATCATAAGTAGTAATAAATTTCGACAAACAACATAAAAAATAAGGTAAACGACTTTCTTTTTTTAGTTTTTAAATATTCAATAAAGATTTGGCTACTTCTTCTTCAAAAAGTAAAACTTCTTGAAATTTCAATCTGGGTATCTTATAGACTATTGTGTCTGTTTCGGCTTTGATTTCAGTGGGTACAGTTTTTGAGAAAAACAGTCCCAATACATTCATAAATTGCTTGTCTTGGTAGGCAAGGGGTTTTTCGTTTTCGAATGTCATAGATACATTTCCTGAATACACTATGAAATAATCTGCTTCGAGCCAATCTTTGTAGCTTGCGATTAGCTCGCCTGCCTTCTTTTCTATAGGTGTGATGGCAGAAGCAAGGCGCGTAAGAATCACGCCATTTACTTTCTTAAATTCAGGGATTTCTCTCAAAAACTTAGCAATTTCAAAACGCAACGAAGGCGCAGATTGTTCTTGTAAAACGACTTCATGCACTACTTTTTCTATGACAGTATTCACATCATAGTATTTTTTTCGTTGGCGCAAAGAGATATGACTTTCTCCAAAGTTATTGCCTTTGGTACGCTTCAGTGCGTCTGCCGCGAGTTCGCTCAATACCATGTCAGGATTTACAAGATTAGCCACAAAAACATCATAGCCTGTAGGGTCGAAAATGCCATCTTTCTCATCAAAATCATAGTTTTTGGTAGCCAGTTGTGCAAGTTCTTCCAAAGCACAGGCACGAGTCCAGCTGTTGATTTGTCTGAATCCGCGCTGAAGGAGCGTGTGCAATGTTTGTTGCAGGGGCTGTTTTTCGGCAGGAAAGATAAGTTTCACTGCTTCTAATTTTGCGTTGTATTCGTTTGGACTAAGCAAAGGAATCAAAAGCGGTTTGCTTGTTTCGTCTATCAAAATCTCCAAAAGTTCCAACGCAAAATCTTCTTTGTCTGCATCTCCACTTTGCAAATTTTCTTGTACTGCCCTTACTGCCGAAGCATCATAAATCAGCATCAAGAAGTCAAATATTTGGTTGTAGTTCATGAACATTTCGTCTTCCATCGCTTGTAGAAGCAATGCACTTGCCTGCGATTTTTGAAAACACAAGATAGCCGATATATTCCAAACTAAGTTTTGGCAAATTTCTTCAATTTCTTCATTGATATTCCTGCGATAATCGGCTGAAATTTTCACACCCAATTTACTGAGCATTTTCAGGGCAGTAATGCGTAAATTGAGGTTACTATGTTTTAGCTTTAGCAAGATGTATTCTATAGCTTGGGACGTGCCTATGTAGCCATAAATGTAGATGATGTTGCGTTGTATAATTTCTTTCTGCCCCGCAAAATGAAATACCTGCTCAAGGGTTTCGAGAGAAGCATCGCCCGAACTTACAAAAGCCGAAAATGCGATATTGGTGTATTCAGGTTCGCCCAATTTTTCTATCAATATTTGGTACGTATCTCTATTTTTTGCACCTGAAGTAGCCAAAACTGCATAATAGCGTACATTTGAGTCCTCATCTTGTAGGAGTTGTCCGAGTAGGCGTAGCTTCATGCTTTCTTCAGCATAGCCTGCCAGCATAGCACCAAATATCCTTTCATCAACTTTTTTGGACATCGTAAGTTGCTCTACGTACTTGATGCGGTCTAAGCGATACTCTGCTCCACAAAGGAAATTGAAAGTATCGTTAATCAAATCCGCATGAGAAAGCATGGGGAAATATTTAGACTGTATCAAGATATGTAGTAGCTCAATAATTTCCAATGAGCAACTTTTTTCAGCTTCTTGGAGAGCTAATATTTGATGTTTTTCACGAATTTCTATGTTTTCTTGTTGTATGACAAGGTTAAAATCATTGCTTACCTTTTTCAACAGTTCATGAAAGTGGTGTCCTATTCCTTTTGCCAAACTGACTAAATTTGGCGAAGCAGTCGAGTTATTGATGTTTGGTATTTGGAATGCCCTGAATACGCGCTCGTTCATGAACCTGATGATGTTTTCCACTTTGGCATCAGGGACACTGTTTTTGGCTTTTCGGTCTTTGGCGTGGTCATCAAGTTCTTTGCGCACCAAAGAAGCAATGATATCCAAGTCATCAGGCAAACCTGTATCTTGAAAATCTTTTCGGAGTTTTGCCACCAAGTTGTTAATCTCTTGCAGGAGCATTTTTTTCAACTTTTGGAGTTTCGCATCAGGCGAGTCAATCAATTTTACGACTGCTTTTTTGAAATCCAAAGGATTGATTATCCGCAAAACATTCAAATACATGGGCAAATGTTTGTCATTTATTTGGTGAAGTTCAGACAAAAGCACACTACTCAATGATTCAAAACCTTTTACCTCATGTGCCTGCTCCACCTCGTCAGCTTTATTATCTTTTTGAAGTTCAAGGAGTTTATTTTGAAGCATTTGCTTATAAGCTGTTTGTAGCCTAAAAATAGAATACACCCAAAGCCCTAAACCTACCAATGCTACCATGACTTGCCCCCAAAACGCATAATAATCATACGCAATGCTGATACTCATGACTATCCCAAAAAGTACGTGCGCCAGACCAGCTACATAGCCATCAAGTTTGATTTGTGTGTCTGCCCTTAGTTCGTCTTCTACAGGCAAAAGGTACATTCTGTAGCTTGGCATCTGGAATGCTTCATTCAAAACCTCCCTTACCTGCTCACAAAGTACCAAGATGATAAAAATAAAGCCGTTTTCAGGCACAAAAGCATTCGGAGATACCAGACCCAAGATTGTCAAAATTCCCAAAAAGAAAAACAACAATACAGGCATCACAAGTAGCACTGTCCGAACACCATATTGTTTACTCAAAAAACCATACAAGGTAGCTTTGAATAAAAAACTCGCCAAGGAACTTGCCGCCCAGAATGCGGCTAAAAATTTTGCGAGGGCAGGCAAGTTGGTTAAGTTATTTTCAGGCGCGTATTGTCCATTCACTACCAGCCAATACAAGTAATCCAATTGTACCGCCAAAAGCGCACCCAAAAACACAAACCACGCCAAGCGATTGGGATAAAAACTTTGCAATACTTTGCCCAAACTATTATAAACTTTGATGGCTTGTGCATTGACAGTAAGTTGCTGGAGTTGGGGCTGTTTATAATAAAAATAACTCAAATAGACAGCCGTCAAAAACGCACCTGCTACAGTTATGATATAGCTTATTTTGCTAAAAGTGGGATATGAAATCGCTACTGCTATCAATCCCCACACAAAAATCTGCGAAAGAGAAATGCCTGTATTTACTATCAAGCGGTAGTTTTTGAGCTGTTGAGCAGTCAAAATCTTCTCGGACATACTCCAGAAAATAGTCTGATACAGCGTAATGATAGGAAAATTGGTTAAAAATGCCCAATAAACCCACTCACTCGAGAGTCCGCGCGGACTAATCAAATGCAAAACACAAACCCATGCGAACCAGCCTGTCATTGCCCAAGCAAATATCTGGGCTACTCGCGCAAGTGCAACGTAAGTGTGCATTCGATTGTAGAGGTAGTAGGTAAGCCAAGTAAGAAGTCCCGCCTCCAAAAAAGCCTGCCCCAATGCGGTGGGTCCAAACCAATACAAAAACTGAACAGCAGACATAATATTATATGTCGCCAAAGCGGTACCTATGCCCGCACCTAAGAGCCAGATTCGCAATAAATCGGCAGGAAAAGTAAAATATTCTTTAATAATGCGCCCTAAGCTCATGTGTGTGTATGATTATGGCAAGTAAATTTTTTGCAAATAAGTGCTTTTTGGTTGAAAAACAAAACACTTGTACGAAAATATTTGTTTCTGCCTTATTTTTACCTAAAAATCAACACACTTACACCTTGCCTGCCTATGTACGCATGGGCAGGCAAGGTTTTTTGTATTTCTCCTATCTATAGGCTTACTTTGCTTCATGATTACACAAGACCGCCTTTGGAAAGGCATTATCGAGGATTTGTTTGTGGATTTTCTGTACTATTTTCGTCCTTATTTAGCCGAAAATGAAGTAGATTTTTCGAAAGGTTTTGAGTTTATGGACAAGGATTTGGATATTTTGAAGCCTGAAAGTGAGCGCGGTTTGCGCCATGCGGATAAATTGATAAAATTCTATACCAAAACAGGTGGCTATAAATTTGTGCTCTTGCATATAGAAGTGCAGGGCTACAAAGACCTGCATTTTGCAGAGCGAATGTTCGAATATCACTATCGCATCAGGGACAAGTGGAAAGTGCCAGTATGTGCTTTTGTGCTTTATACGAATGAAGAGGTGGGTTATCAGCCCACTTTGTATAGAGAAGGTTTTGACGAAACAGAAATTTTGTATCGTTTTCCTACTTTCAACTTAAAACAAAAAACGCAAAAGGAGTTGGAAGTAAAAGGCAATCCTTTCAGTATCGTGATGAAAGTGGCACAAAAAGCCATGCAGAAGCGTTTTTTATCAGACAGCAAACAATTAGTTTGGAAAATAGAACTGGTAAAAGAACTGAGTGCAGAAGGTTTTTCTGTGGGAAAAGTACGCAATATTTTGGATTTTATCCGTTTATATGTTAGTTTTGCTACAGAGAGCAATGCACAAAATCTTGACCAAGAAATAGATAAAATCATCAAACCAGTCAAAAACATGGGACTCCAAGAAATGATAAAAGAAGCCTACATAGAAGAAGGCATCACACAGGGCATCACGCAGGGCAAAAAAGAAGATGTCTTTGGAATGTTTGCAGAGGGACTGTCTTTAGATGCCATTGTACGCATCACTAAATTGCCACTTGCTACCATACAAATATGGCAAAATGAGTGGCAAAATATGCGCTAAACTATTAGGCGTTTTTTGCTATTTATCTACAAAACACCTTGCCTGCCCATGCGTGCATGGGTAGGCAAGGTGTTTAGGAAGCCATTATTTTTTCATAATTTTCATTGATGTATGCCTTGACTTGTTTGATGGCTGAGAAAATATCCCAAACCATGTGTTCGTCTGTAGCATCATATTGTTTGCTGACTGAAAACTCCTTGCCTGCCAATGCCACAAAATACCAATTTCGCCCAATCGTATAAAGCCCATAAATAGGCATCTCAAAAGGCTTGTTTTTGGCTTGGGAGGCAAGCATAGCTATCAACAGTTGTCCTTGTGGGTCATTTTGTGTTTTTAGATGAGGTTTGTATTCGTTGATGAAGAAAAAAGGCGTTTGCGGGTCTTGCTCCCCTGTAGCCACTACAAACTCTACCCTGCCTCTTATGTGCTGAAGCGCATGATTTGTGTCTTCTATATCTGCTCCAAAAGTTGCCTCTAAAAAAGGGCGATATTTGCCATATTCAGCAAAATTAACAATTTGCAAAAAAGGAATAATGAAGAATACCTTTAAATCTTCTTCACTCCAATAATTGACATATTTTTTGAGTATTCCTTGCAAAGCCTCTACTTGTATTTTTTCTACTTCAGAAGCTTGATTATCTGCCCCCAACCAAGCAGTGAGGGCAGGCAAGTTATCTATTTCCCTCAAACCAAAGGTACGTTTTACTTCTTCATTTTTCCACTTTTCAAAGGGTTTCATAGCGTATTTTTTTTCACAAAGATACGCTTTTATTTTTAAAACACAAAGACCTTGCCTACCCACTCAAACAAGCCCACGCTTCTGTAGGATTTCATCAAGGCATTTTTCCGCCATTGTGGGTATTCGGAAAGTGCAGGTAAGATTTTTATTTCCATACATATTCGCTACTACACTTTTGGACACCTTGCCTGCCCATGCGTGCGTGGGTAGGCAAGGTTTTGGGAAGTTTATAAAAATTCGTAACTTTGCCTCAAAATAGAAAGTATATGAAACCTTTTGAAAAGTGGAAAACTGAAGAAGTCCGTATGACGTTTGGTATTCAGCAAGTAGAAACCAATGCCTTGATGGAAGATTGGTGTGATACCTTTTATGAAGAAGTGGAGAAGCACAAAGAACGGGTGGAAGAATTGCGCATACGCCTCAAACGGTTTGCCAACTTTTGGTCTGAAGAAGACATAAAAGTTTTCTTCATTGTGCCTATCATTGACATTGTCAATTTTTATTCTTTTGGCAAATATCGCGCTTTTATGGAGGCTACTATCGCTGTCAAAACACAAGATGCACAAGGCAATCCTTGCGAACTTCGCGGAAGGGTAGAATTTGTGGTAGCTACAGGCGAACAAGATCCTCAAACGCCCTTTTTCTTCTTGAATGAATATAAGCCTCAAATCAAAGCTGTTTCTGACCCACAAGGGCAACTTTTGATAGCTATGCTTGCGGCACAAGTCAGAAATAATGGCAAAAACTTGCCTATTTATGGCTTATATAATATTGGACAGTTTTGGTTTTTTCTTATTTTGCAAGGAAATGAATATGTATCAAGTAAAGCGTATGATGCTACAGACATCGAAGACTTGAAGCAAATCATCAATATGCTCCGATATGTGAAGGCACACATAGAACGAAATGTTTGATTTTATATCGTCAAAGACCTTGCCTACCCACTCAAACAAGCCCACGCTTCTGTAGGATTTCATCAAGGCGTTTTTTCCGCCGTTGTGGATATTTGGAAAGTGCAGGCAAGGTTTTTATTTCACAAAAACTCTGCTATTCTGCTTTGCGGCACCAATAATTGACAGCCTTTGGGCAGTGTTGTTAGTACTCAAAAAATTGATTAGTAAAATATAGCTACAGAGTAAAATTACACCTAATTTTTCTAAACATACAGAACGGCAAAAACTAAAGATATCCTGTAATAACTTTCGAAAAAGAATTTTTATTTTTATCATTTATTTGAATTAAAACCAAAAAATGCTATTTTTGTGGCTAAAAAACGTCTAAAATTGAAAAAAATCGTATCTATTAGCTTGGCTTTAGTCATTTTGTCTGCTCCTGTAGGCAAGGCATGGGTATTTTTTTGTTTTCAACTTAATAAGGCGTACATTGTTGAGCATATTTGTCAAGAGCGTAAAATACTCGAAAACACTTGTCAAGGACAATGTTATTTGAAAACTCAACTTGCCCAAGCAGAAAAAGAAGCTAAAAAAGACCTTCAAAACCTAAAGTACGAAGTCGATATACTTTTTAGTATGCCTTTGCTTGATTTTGAAGCGGAACACATGGTACTTGCCTACCTACCCACGCTTGTAGCTTGTTACCTTGCCTACCTACCTGAGCAGGCAGTCAAGGACATACCCCACCCGCCCTGTGCTTATATTTTATAAGTTGCTTTTGTGTTTATAGTTCTTACCACAAATATTCATTTGTGTTAGGCTTTTATTTTCAATTAAAACTAAAACTTTATGAAATTTAAGTATTTTATTTTTCTTTCTACCCTATTTTTGGCTTCTGCTTGTGTGCGTCATGGACATGACCTTGAGCCAGACCAAACAAAAAAGGGCAAACTTGAGCTTAAGTTTGACAACGTAGCAGGTGCAACTAATTTTGCCCTATCCACCAACTACACCAATGCCGTAGGCGAAACTTTCAAAGTTGATGTATTCAAGTATTACATCAGCAACTTGAAGCTCAAAACAGAAACAGGCATGGTTTATACTGTACCACAAGACGAAAGTTATTTTTTGATTGATGAGTCAAATATAACTTCTCAAAAAATCCAAATCCAAATCCCCGAAGGTAACTACAGCGAAGTTACATTCATGGTAGGCGTAGATAGCCTCCGCAACACGATGGATATAAGCAGGCGTATAGGAGTGCTTGATACAGGTGCAGGCGGCAGTGGTATGTACTGGAGCTGGAACTCAGGTTATATCCACTTCAAAATGGAAGGTAGTTCTACAGCTTCTACAGCTCAAAACAATGCTTTTATGTACCATATAGGTGGTTTTGGGGGATATAGCTCAGGCACTGCAAACAACACACGCTTGGTTACGCTCCTTTTTGGTAACGATAGGGCAAAAGTCCGTGCTGACCATGACGATAGTTCTGTGCATATTTTGGTAGATATTTTGAATGTATTTGCGGGGACTTCCAACATCAGTATCGCCACAAATGCTACTGTCATGGGTACGAGCCTTTCCTCACCTGCCGTAAGTATAGCAAACAACTACAGTCGTATGTTCAGGTTTGACCATGTGCATGGACACTAAAAACTAACAACTTTCAGGGGCTTCATGCCCTTGAAAGTTTATTCCTCAAAATTATGAAAAAATATATTTTAGTATGGCTGTTTTTGATTTTACAGCCTGCAGTCTTGCCTGCCTGCGATATTTGTGGGTGTGGTGCAGGAAATTACTATTTTGGCATCATGCCCCAATTTCACAAAAATTTTGTGGGATTTCGGTATCGATACAGTAGTTTTCAGTCCCACGTAGGTATGGCTTCCATGTTTGCTACGCGCGAGCAGTTTCAAACTACCGAGCTTTGGGGGCGTTATTATTTGCACCCAAAAGTTCAACTTTTAGCCTTCATGCCTTATTCTTTCAATACACAGACAGATACCCAAGCTACGCGCCACCTGCAAGGACTAAATGACGCAGTAATAAATGCTAATTATAGCCTTTTCAAAACTAAAGAAGATACTATAATACATACTTGGAAGCATAATCTGTTGGTGGGTGGTGGTATAAAATTACCTACAGGAAAATATAACTACGAGCCTACAGATGCTACACAAGTAGCTAATCCAAACTTCCAACTGGGTACAGGAAGTATAGATTTTTTGCTAAATCTTACCTATACTATTCGCTACAAACGCTTGGGTATAAGTACAGACCTTTCCTACAAAATGAATACAAAAAATAACAAAAGCTACCTTTTTGGTAATAGACTAACGAGTAATATAGCACTTTTTTATGTCCAAAAAGTTAAAAAACTTGGCGTTATGCCCTATATGGGCATCTATACAGAGTACAGCGGGCAAGATGCGCGGGCAGGCAAGGTATTAACAGATACAGGAGGACATTGGATAGCACAGACGACAGGACTTGAACTTTATTACCAACGATTTTCGATAGGCGCAAATTATCAAATCCCTTTGAATCAACGACTTGCAAAAGGGCATATCATAGCCCAAAACAGAGGCGTACTACACTTGAGTTTTATGCTTTAGAATTTAGTATGTGCTATGCGTTTGTTTTCTAAGTCTATGACTAACCACTTTCAATGACATACAAATTATTTTTTGTTGTACTAAAACCTTGCCTGCCGTAGCCGTAGGCAAGGTTTTATTTTTGCCCTTGCCTACCCACTCACACAAGTCCACGCTTCTGTAGGATTTCATCAAGACGTTTTTTCCGCCGTTGTGGATATTTGGAAAGTGCAGGCAAGGTTTTTATTTCACAAAAACTCTGCTATTCTGCTTTGCGGCACCAATAATTGACAACATTCGCATGAGGTATTGGTACAAAACACTAACAATAGCAAAAAATTAATCGCAAAATCCGATATTGTAAATAGTCTTATTTTTCTTAGTAGTACGAAATAATCTTATTTTTCTTGAATGATTTTTACCTTTTAAATAAATATTACCTACAAGTTCTATTTCTGGATTTAGTGTATTGATTGTATGTGTAAATTCTATAATCTCATTTATATTTAAATAAAAAATAGATTCTTCTTTGTTACGAATTTTATCATAAATGTATATCCAAACTATTTCTTTTGGAGTTGCGCAAGTGACATATAATATGCTTGCTTGAGTGTTATCATATAATATTGCATTATGCATGACAATGTTAGTACCAAATTTTGAATACAAAATATTTTCATATTTTTTTTGTAAAGAAACTTTTTTGTGTTTTAACCCAATAACCTTCATATGCTTATGGTACTGGTAATCGCAAATTACAGATACATATTGCAATTTATCGAATTCATCTTGATAGGTACAAAAATTACAAAAAAAGCATAAAAAAGCAATGTTGATTACTTTTCTAAAATTTGATTTTTTTTGATATGTATAACTTGTTTTATTCATTCTCATAAAGTATTGAATTGAAAGCATTTTGTGCATCTTCTATTTCGTCTAATTTTACCACATAAAGTTTTCAATATGAATATGTATTGCTACTATTTTTTGTCACAAAACCTAAAATAAAAGAATAAAACTCCTGTCGTCCTTAGTTTACAACTACGGACAACAGAGCAGACAAGGTTTTATTTTTGCTCTTGCCTACCCACTCAAACAAGTCCACGCTTCTGTAGAATTTCATCAAGGCGTTTTTCTATAAGCGCATCTATATTTTGGGGTTGTTCAGATATTTGTTTTTTAGATACAAGCATTTCTCCCTCTCCTATCGTAAGCCAAACAGGATTCAGTTCAGAAAAAATAGCTATAATATTTTCTAATATATCCACACTCATGGAAGACCTGCCTGCCACTATTTTGCCTACATAACCATTAGATAAACCTAATTTTTTTTCTATGTATTGTTTGGTATAGCCTGATTTTTCTACAAATAATGCAAATCTTTCTTGTATTTGTCCCATAATTAGGTTTTTATTTGAATTTTTTATTATTATTTTCTAATTATATTTGCTAATTAGAAAATAGTATAATACTTTTGCCTTGTCAAAAAGGTTAGCCGACTTTTTGATTTACAAAATTAGCTTTTTTTTACAAATTATGCAAACGAAAAACAAGGAACATTTATCAGGGAACATTTATCAAGGAACATTCAACCATTCAACCATTCCACTCTTCAACCCTTCAACCCTTCCAACCCTTCAACCCTTCAACCATTCCAACCCTTCAACCTTCAACCTTCAACCTTCAACCTTCAACCTTCAACCTTCAACCCTTCAACCCTTCAACCCTTCA
>JAAFJK010000717.1 GCA_013298105.1 Cytophagales bacterium | reverse complement strand
ACTTTAGCAGGTGCAAATTTACATGAAAAAAATAACAGCCACCAAAGTACACACATAATTTATCCCAAAACCCAGTCCAGCCCCTACGCTGATTTGGTTGGGTGTATGGGCATTCAGGTACAGCCTTGCACTCATGACTATACCCGCCAGTACAAGTGTACCCATAGCCAAATACAGCAAATTGGGTTCAGGAAAACGGTAGGCAAGTCCCGCCCAAAGTCCTACTACGCCCATCATACCCGCACTATGCGCACTTACTTTCCAATAAAAAGTAATGCACGTTACGACAGCCAACGTAACCGTAACCCCGCCCAAAAACCACGCTAAGAGCGGCAGGTAGGCAAGGCGCACGTCTTGCATTAGTAGCCACGTACTCATAGCATAGATGCAAGTAGTCAGTATAAAAGGATACAAGCGATCTTTTCTATCTGCCATCGAGAGGCTTTGGATAGAGCCTATAAAATAATAAAGTAAAATACCCACCATCGGGACTATGAAAGTCATAATTGCCATAATCAAAAGCCAAAATGCTTTAAGGGTTTGGGGCAAAACAAACATTTCCAAAGGTACTGCATAAAAACAAACTGCGCATACGGCAGTAGGCAAGAGCAAGGGGTGGCAAAATGCCGAAACGAGATAAGCTAAAATGCGTAAATTCATCTGAAAATAACAAACTGAAAGTTTTGCCCCTTGCCTACCCGCCACACTTCAGGTCGGGCAGGCAAGGTGTAAAATAAATTCATAAATCTGGATTGGTTTTGCTGGCACGAATACGCTGAATAGAAAGCCACTGGTCGAGTTTTTTCTCATTTTGCACAAAATGCACGCGCCGCATGGCTATCCAAGACATATATAAGTTAAAAGTCGTAATCGTTACTAACCAAATAGGCTCTGTATGAAAGTAATGCAAAGTCGGATTCCGATACACCAATACGCCCAAAAGCACACCCAAAAGTATGCTACTTACAAAGATAGAAATATTCCAGATTTGTTTTGAAACGCTTATTTCCCATATCACCAAGCAAAGCCAGACAAAAACATTCATGAGCATACACCAAAAACCTGTAAAATTTTCGCGTAGGAAAGGGGGAAAGTAAAATTCAAAATACATCATCAGCAAAAGCCCCCCCAAAATAACACCACTCGCATACAAACAAAGACGCAATATCCGAAATATGGGCGGAACTATAGTATAAGAACGCCAAAATATACAACCCATGCGCACCACAAAAAACGCATTCAAAGCCTGAAATATCTCCATAGACCACGTATTCCAATAATACGCACTGCCCCATATCAGTTGAAAACCATGCCCACTGTATATCAGCACCAAAATTCCCCAACTCGAAACATACAGAGCCAAAGACGCAAAAAAATCATTCCAAAACTTGCCTGCGAACCACCACAAAACCACTGAAAGCATCAAAATAGCACCTACTGCCAGCCAAACATTTGCTTGCAAAACCGACAAACGCGCATAAAAAGCCTCAGTCGTGTAGAGATATGTGTGCAAGGTAAAACCTTGTCCTTGATGGTTGATATAGAAGTAATATTCTTTTTGCTCTTGGGGTGCAAGGCGCGTTCGAAACAAAAAAGTGGTATGTTTCTCTTGGCGCGTATCATACTCAAAACGGCTCCCTGTATGGTTATCGCCTACGATTTTGCTGTCTAATATTTCAAAAAACTCGATTTCTTTCAGGTGTGGATTTTCAAATTCAATGATAAGCTGTTTGCGCTCGTCTGTGCTATTGCGTACCTCCAACTTGAGCCAATAAGCGCGGTCGTGTTCGGTAGGCAATATTTTTATAAAGTCGAGATAGTTCGTTTTGAAAGGATAATGTAGGCTGTCGCGCTTTACTTTGATGAGTGAGGGCTTTCCTTTAGTTTCTAAAACTTTGATGAACCTGCTCAAAGGCAGGGTAGAAAAATCGCCCCCTATAGACACAATTTGGGCTTCTGTGGTATGCACCGAAGTACAAAACCACAAGCTCATCATTGCCAAAAACTTGCCTACATAGCGGATACTCATGCTGTTTTATGTTTCAAAGCCCAAAAATAGGTACTTTTTAGCACAAATTGTTTATGGTTCTTAAAAAGTTATGGTTCTTCAAAAGTTATTGCGGAATATTCTGTAGAACAGGCTTCCAGCCTGTTTATCATTTGAAACAACAGGCTGGAAGCCTGTTCTACAGTTTTGCCTCCGCAATAACTTTCGAAAAACCAAAGTTATTACGGAACAGTCTGTAGCACAGGCTTCCCGCCTGT
>JAAFJK010000377.1 GCA_013298105.1 Cytophagales bacterium | reverse complement strand
CTTGATAAATGTTCCTTGATAAATGTTCTTTGATAAATGTTCCTTGACAAATGTTCCTTGATAAATGTTCTTTGATAAATGTTCCTTGATAAATGTTCTTTGATAAATGTTCCTTGATAAATGTTCCTTGATAAATGTTCTTTGATAAATGTTCCTTGACAAATGTTCCTTGATAAATGTTCTTTGATAAATGTTCCTTGATAAATGTTCTTTGATAAATGTTCCTTGATAAATGTTCCCTGTAAAAGTTATTTCTTTTGCCCTGTTGCGCTTTTTTCAAGAAAAAAGCTATCTTTGCACAAAACTTAGTTTAACCATGCAAAAAATGTTTCGTACCATGTGGTCAGTTTGCATAGCTGTCCTTGCCTACACTTCCGTTGTAGCCCAAGATATGCCACTTGACCCCCAAGTCCGTACTGGCAAACTCGCCAACGGACTCACTTACTTTATTCGAAAGAATGCCAAACCTGAGAAGCGCGTAGAGCTTCGACTTGCCATCAATGCAGGCTCACTCATGGAAGACGAAGACCAGCGCGGTCTTGCCCACTTCTGCGAACATATGTGCTTCAATGGCACAAAAAACTTTCCTAAAAACGAACTCGTGAACTACCTGCAGTCTGCAGGGGTACGCTTTGGGGCAGATTTGAACGCTTACACCTCTTTTGACGAAACGGTGTATATGTTGCCCTTGCCTACCGACAAGGAAGAAATCGTGGACAAAGGGCTACAAATCCTTGAGGATTGGGCGCACAATGTGCAGTTTGAAGGTTCAGAAATAGACAAAGAACGTGGCGTAGTAGTAGAGGAGTGGCGCACAGGACGTGGCGCAGACCAACGTATGCTCGACAAATGGTTGCCTGTCCTTTTCAAAGATTCAAGATATGCGGAACGCCTGCCTATCGGCAAAAAAGAAATTTTGGAAAACTTCAAACATGACGTTATCCGCAAATTCTATAAAGATTGGTACAGACCTGACCTCATGGCTGTTATCGTAGTAGGCGATATAGATGTGGATAAAATGGAAGCGAAAATAAAGACGTATTTTGGACGCATTGAAGCTACTAAAAATCCTCGCCCTCGCCAAACCTACAACGTACCTGCACACAAAGAAACGTATGTAAAGATTTTGCAAGACAAAGAAGCATCTTTCAACACTTTGCGCATCAACTACAAGCAGCCTGATGAGAAAATGCTCAATCAAGCCGATTATCGCCGCAACTTGATGTATGAACTCTACCAAGAAATGCTCGGCAATCGCTTAGAAGAAATCTCCCAAAAACCTGAAACACCTTTCTTATTTGCTTTTTCAGGCTACAGTGGCTTGATAGGACGCACCTCAAAAGCCTATCAAATGTTTGCACAAGTAAGTGATGAAAACATGGAAAAAGCCATCACCACCTTGCTTACTGAAAACAAGCGTGTACTTGACCACGGTTTTAACCTCTCTGAACTCGAACGCGCAAAACAAGAACTACTCAAGCGCTACGAAAAAAGTTTCAACGAACGCAACAAGACAAACTCTGAAAACTATGTCCAAGAGTATATTACGCTTTTCTTAGAAGGCTCGCCTGCCCCTGGCATAGAGTTCGAATATGATTTGGTAAAGAAAATGGTGCCTTCTATTGGTGTAGAAGAACTCAACGCCTTGCCAAAAAAATGGATAACCAAAGAAAACCGCGTAGTTATCATCACTGCCGCAGACAAACCTACCGTAAAACTTCCCACAGAAGCCCGCGTACTTGAAATCATGAACCAAATAGATGACATCAAAGTAGCGAAATACGAAGACAAGGTTATCACTGAGCCTTTGATGTCCAAAATGCCCAACGCAGGCAAGATAGTGAAAGAAGTAAAACTTCCTAAAATAGAAGACGTTACAGAACTTACGCTTTCTAATGGCGCAAAAGTAGTCTATAAAAAAACAAACTATAAAGATGACGAAATCCGCATCAGTGCCTACAGCGCAGGCGGTACTTCACTTTATCCTGATGCCGATATGTTCTCGGCACAATACGCTACTCAAGTCATAAACGAAGCAGGCGTAAGCAAATTCTCTGAAACAGACATCAAAAAAATGATGTCAGGCAAGGTAGTCCGCATTTCTCCTTTTATTGGCGAAACAAGCGAAGGAATGTTCGGTAGCACCAATCCCAAAGATGCTGAACTTGCCTTCCAAATGATGCACTTGTACTTTACAGAGCCGCGCAAGGACGAAAGTGCTTTTAAGGCTTTTGTAACAAAAAACAAAGCACTTTACAAAAACTTGTTGTCAAATCCTATGTTCTTCTTCTACATGGAGATGGCAAAAATCATGACCAACAATCACCCTCGCGGAGATAAATTCCCTGCTCCCGAAGATTTGGACAAAATCAACCTCGACCGCGTGCATACCATTTACAAAGAACGCTTTGGCAATGCTAAAGACTTTGTATTCACGATTGTAGGCAATTTTGATGAGGCACAACTCAAAACTTTGGTAGAAAAATACATCGCCAGCTTGCCTTCTGATATGAATGCCAAGCCCGAAAAATTCAAAGACCTTGGCGTGCGCCCTCCCAAAGGATACACCAACAAAGAACTCAAAAGCGGACAAGACCCTAAAAGCCAAGTAAGTTTGGTTTATACAGGCGACCTCAAAAGCGACAAAGATGCGTTTGCCATTCGCGCATTTGGTGATGTATTGGAAAACAAACTCATCGAAAACTTGCGCGAAGACAAGGGAGGCGTATATAGCCCACAAGCAGGCGCAGGTACTTCTAAAATACCTTATGCCAACTACAACATCAATGTAGGCTTCTCTTGCGCTCCCGAAAACGTAGAAAAACTTGTGAATGCAGTGTTTGAAGAAATCACTAAAATCCAAAAGAACGGACCCACGCCCGAAGATTTGAACAAAATCAAAGAGGCATACCGCCGCGAATTTGAGAAAAATAGCAAAGAAAATAGCTTTTGGGTAAATCGTATTCAGACATTATACAGCGAGGGAGGCAAGCCCAAAACTTTGGCTGAATCGCAAGCGCGTATAGAGGCTTTGACTGCCAAAGAAATCCAAGCTGTTTCTAAAAAATATGCTGTCAAAAATAACCTTATCAGCGTAGCCCTTTATCCTGAAAAAATCGTAAAACCCGAAGAACCTAAAAAAGAAGAAGCGGGTGCTGAAGGCAAAGACGAACCCAAAACAGATACAAAACCTGTAGAAGCTGACAAGAATATGACTGCAGAAAAGGTTATCGAGAAGTACATCGAGGCTATCGGTGGCAGAGCAAAATTGGAAAAGGTTACATCTTTCCATTCTACTACTTCTATAGAAATGATGGGTATGAAAATTGATATCGAAGTATCTAGGAAAGGCAATGATAAGATGCTGACAATTCAAAAAACACCTATGGGCGAAATGAAAATGATAATAAATGGCAACAAAGGTGTGTCAAAAAGCCCTATGGGAGATGAAGAAATACCAGCCGAGCAACTTGAAACCATAAGTAAAGGTGGTATTTTCCCTGAACTTAACTACATCAAAAATGGTGTGAAAATGGAAATATTGCCTGCCGAAACTGTAAATGGCAAAATGACTTACCCTGTGAAAGTAGCTAACAATATGGTTTGGTATGATGTAGCCACAGGCTTGCAGGTAAAATCTAAAGGTGAAATGGGCGAAGCGATGATGGACAGTTATGAAGAAATAGGAGGCATCAAGTTCCCTTCTAAAATGACCATCAAAAGTCCACAAGGAGATATAAAAAGTGTCATTAAAAACGAAGTGAACCCCACACTTTCTGATGACTTATTCAAAATAGACTAATTCTAAGTCATTCACAATAAAAAGCCCTGAAGCAACTTGCTTCAGGGCTTTTTATTTTACCTTGCCTGCCCGCGTGGGTAGGCAAGGTTGGGATTATTCGTCATCTCCACCGCCGTCATCATCTCCACCGCCATCATCAAAATCTTCTTCAGGTTCTTCCTCCTCAAATTCTTCTTCCTCCTCTTCTTCAGGTTCTTCTTCTTCCTCCTCTTCTTCAGGTTCTTCTTCTTCTTCTTCTTCTTCTTCTTCTTCTTCTTCTTCTTCTTCTTCTTCTTCTTCTTCTTCTTCTTCTTCTTCTTCTTCTTCTTCTTCTTCTTCTTCTTCTTCTTCTTCTTCTTCTTCTTCCTCCTCCTCTTCTTCCTCGTCTTCTTCTTCTTCTTCCTCGTCCTCGTCCTCTTCTTCCTCGTCTTCATCATCAAATTCTTCTTCTTCTTCTTCTTCTTCTTCTTCTTCTTCTTCTTCCTCGTCTTCAAATTCTTCTTCTTCTTCGTCCTCATCAAATTCATCAAAGAAAAATTCGCCTTCTTCGGGTTCAAAGTCTTCAAATGAAGCCAATGTTTCTACAAATTCTTCAGGCTCGTCTTCGATGTATTCTCCATCGTCCATCATATACTCACTCAAAAGAAGATACAAATCAAAGTCTATATAATCATCTTCGCTATAGTAGTTGTATTGGTCAGCATCATACCAGCTGTAGCCTTTTCCACGATTGATGACAGTTTGGGGTTTAGTATTCCAAGTTTCTTTATAGTTTGGAATACTGTCTGTACTTTTTATCATCCAGCAATCATTGAGATTGAATTTTGGATTCATCAAATAGTTGTAAGGCATATAGCAATAGCCATCTTCGCCCCATTTACTTCCCCAAGAGTTGCGGACTATAAAAAGCTGGTCGACATCAGAATAGCCCACACAGAGCATCGCGTGTGCGCCATGCGAACCGCGCGTAACGTCATCAGCAGAAGGCATAGGCACTATACCACCCTTTTTGCTACACTCATCAAAGTTAGCAAACAAAACACACCCAAAAATAATGGGATAGCCTTCGGCAAGGCATTTTTTCCAAGTATCCAACTCAACCTCTACTTTTTGAAAGTCTGATATTTTGAAGCCAGCCGCTTCTTTGTAAGACTTTTCATCTGGTTTGGTAGTGATTTTCTTGAGGTCAAAGCCCCATGTTTTTTCAGAGCAGATACCCAATTTTTGCAAACTTTCGACCGCGTATTGGATTACACTACCAGAATCTTCATCTTGACTTCCGCCACGCAAGCGGGCGTTGTAGTACAAAAAGAGACGGCTTAAATCTATTTGTTTTCCTGTTTGTACTTTGAGCAGGTATTCACAAGCACCCACGACCGCATTGGCAGTGCAACTGCTTGATGCCGCCTGGTCTTCTACTTCAGTGTGGTGCGGACGCAAATCAACGCTTGAAGGTAGGCTTGACGTTTTGATGTTAGACGAGGCTTTATATGAATGCGTGCCAGGTGCCGCCTGCATATATTGATAGCCTACAAAGTCGTGTTTCATAAGTTATTGTGTTTTAGAGGGTGTTAATTTTTCCAAATTTAGTGTTTTTTTGAAATATCCAAAATATTTTGATAAAAAATAAAAAAAAGTTGTCCAAAAAATAAGCGCGGGCAGGCAAGTCAAAAAAAATACCTAACTTTGCTTTTTGAAAAGTTATGCAGGGAAAAGTCCTTATTTTTGCTGCGCCTTCAGGGGCAGGCAAGACGACTATAGTGCGTCATTTGTTACAAAAATTTCCACAATTAGGGTTTTCTATCTCTGCTTGTACGCGCCCACCGCGTCCCCATGAAGTACAGGGAAAAGATTACTATTTTTTATCTGTAGAAGAATTTAAACAAAAAATTGAAAATATTGAACTTGTCGAATGGCAGGAAGTCTATAAAAATTCCTTTTATGGCACGTTAAAATCAGAAGTAGAACGCCTCTGGAGCGAAGGCAAACAGATTGTTTTTGATGTAGATGTGCAAGGAGCCATACACCTGAAGCAATACTTCAAAACAAGCGCGCTCTCAGTCTTTATCGCTGTACCCTCGCTGGATATATTGGTAGAGCGACTGCAAGGCAGAGGCACAGAAACAGAAGAATCTTTGCGTAAGCGGGTAGGTAAGGCAGATTTTGAACTTACCTTCCAGAATCAATTTGATGTAGTGCTGATGAACGAAAACTTAGCCGACACCCTCGAGCTTGCCTACCAAACGGTACATGATTTTCTATATAAGGAATAAAAATAAAATAACATGATAATTTCACTCACGCGAAGCCACGCTGTAAGCGTCTGTTGGTATTGCCTAACCGCGTAAAAGCTCGATAACAGACGCTTACAGCGTGGCTAAATATGCTCAAGTTATTT
>JAAFJK010000810.1 GCA_013298105.1 Cytophagales bacterium | reverse complement strand
CAAATATCCGCGCCCATGTCTGGGCAACTTCTCAGATTTACAATGGCTTGTTTGGGTTTAGCAAAAACCTTGACCCACACCCAGAGCTTGTCCAACAATGGGAAGTTTCGGAGGATAACAAAACTTATATCTTTACTATCCGCTCTGATGTACGCTTCCACGACAATAAGTGTTTTCGCGGTGGACGTGGGCGCGAAGTTACGGCAGAAGACGTAGTTTATTCTTTCAAAAGAATCTTGAAGGAAGGTACAGGCGCGTGGGTATTCAACGACAAAGTTATCACAAATCCTGACGGCACGCCTTCAGATACTTGCTTCAAGGTATTGGACGCACATAGGTTCAAGGTACATTTGAAACGCCGTTTTGCCGCGTTTTTGCAGATTTTGGCTACCCCTTATACTTATGTAGTTCCCAAAGAAGCTGTAGAAATGTATGGCAAAGACTTTGGTAAAAATCCTGTAGGTACAGGACCTTTTATGTTCAAAAACTGGGACGCAGGGCAAAAAATCGCGCTCGTAAAAAATGAACATTATTGGGAGAAAGACAGCAAAAACCAACCCCTCCCCTACCTTGATGCTGTAGAAATCACTACCAAGGACGACAGAAACACAGAATTTCTTGAGTTCAAACAAGGCAATCTGCACTTCCTCTGTAACATAGCCGAAAGCTCAAGCAGTGAAATCCTCAAAAAGTCAGGTGCCATCAATGAAAAATTTGAGCGCGATTTTAGTGTCCAAAAAATTCCCTACTTGAATACTGAATATGTGGGCTTCTTTTTGGAAGGAGATGAAAAAGCCAATCCACTTACAAACCTCAAAGTTCGCCAAGCCCTTAGTTATGCCATCAACAGAAAAGAACTTGTGTCTTTTCGCAGAAATGGCTTGGGTAAGCCTGCCGATTATGGTTTTGTACCATTCGCCTTGCCTTCTTTTGATAGTACACGCACCAAAGGCTACCCTTACAATCCCAAAAAAGCCCAAGAATTGCTCAAAGAAGCAGGATTTCCAGAAGGAAAAGGGCTTGAACTAAAGCTGAATACCTATCCTTCTGACCTCCAAATCGCTGAACAGCTTATCAATGATTGGAAATTTATAGGGGTAAAAGTTACCATTGAGAGCAATCAATTCGTAACGCACCGCGACCTCGTAGGCAAGGGCGGGGCAAAGATGTTTCGTGGCTCGTGGCTGGCGGATTATCCTGATGCAGAAAACTATCTCACGCTCGGCTACAGCAAAAACTTCCCGCCACAAGGACCTAACTTCTTCAGATTCAAAAATGCAGAATTTGACAAACTTTATGAAGAAGCGCACGAATCCGACAATCTTTTCACGCGCTATGATGACTACCAAAAAATGGATCAAATCATGATGGACAATGCCGTACTCATACCACTTTATTATGATGAGGTACTCCAAATCAAGCAACCCTACATAGTAGGCATTGAGATAAATCCTATGAATAACTTGATGCTCAAATTTGCAAACTTCAAAACCAAAGAAACAAAATAAGTAACTTGCCTGCCCCTTTTCGGTTATCAATCTGAAAAAAGGGCAGGCAAGTTTTTTTTCAGTTAGCAAGACGTAAAAAATAAACGGAATGATTTTATTGTAGGGGTGGGGTTCACCCCCACCCAAGCCAAAAACAGGGTGTTTCAATTAAAAGTTATTTGCGTGGTTTGGGTGGGGGTGAACCCCACCCCTACACCAAAAATATATTTTATTATCCTTCCATTTATTTTTTAGGCTTTACTTATCAAAAAAAACGCCGCTTATTTTTAACGCTTGTCAAGGTCTGGAAGCATTGACAAGCGTTGAAAATAAGCGGTCTTTCTACAAATTGAAAACCATATAAAGCGAAATATCCATCTCGTCATTCGTAGGGATAAACATGAGCGTGGGGCGTTCTATCTTATAGTCTGTCATCAAGACCGTAAACTTGCCTTCGGCTATGAGTTTTGAACTTGTCTTTGTTTGTTTTGCATCAAAACTGATGGTTTTTGTGATATTATGAAAAGTCAAATCGCCTGTAACACGAAAATTGTCCTTGCCTGCCGCCGCTATCTTGGTGCTTACAAACGTAATTTTGGGATATTTGATGGCATCTAAGACCTCTATAGCGTGGCTATCTCGGCTGGAGTTTCCGCTATCAAAGTCAGCTACTTTGGCTGAAACAGCCACTTTCTCTACTGTAGAACTTTCAGTATTATAGATTATGAGGCAGTCTGTGTTGGTGTTTTTCCCTTCCCAAGCGTGCAGGCTATGTACGGCTTTGTAGGTAAGGTAAGATTTTGCTTTGTCGGCTTTGATGTTTCGCTTTTCTACGGGCAAAACAGCCATCAGAAAAATAAGAAAATGCAACATATTGTTTAGGGTTTAGGGTGGGCAGGCAAGGTTTTAAACAAAACCAAATCACGCTTGCTTAAGTTTTAATTTTGAATAGTTTAACAATAATACACTAATTTTGCGGCATGAGTCTGCTAAAAAATCATGTATTTGGGCAAATCCAAGCCTATCAAATGGGATATGCTATGCTGAAGAATCCGCCTTTGCTGACGGTGTATAGCTATGTCATAGATGGACTTTTGATAGATACAGGCTCAAGGCGTATGTATAAGCCATTTTTAAAAGCCCTTGCCTGCCACCCCATACAGCAAATAGCGGTTACGCACTACCACGAAGACCATTCGGGCAATGCCGAACCGCTCAGAACGCATTACCAAGTCCCTTTGCACATGGGCGCAAAGACTGCCGAATATCTACAGCAAAAACTCCCCATGAATTTATACAGGCATTGGAATTTTGGGCAAATCGTGCCTATACAAACTTACCTGCCTTTTGGCGAAGTGCTGGAAACGAATCAATACAAATTTGAGCCTATCTATACACCAGGTCATTCAGACGATCATTTTGTACTCTATGAACGCAGGCAAGGTTGGCTGTTTTCGGGTGATTTGTACTTGGGCAATATCAAATTCACGCGCGAGGAGGAAAACTTGCCTGCCATGCTACAGTCCATGAAGCAAGTGATGGCATTGGATTTTGAGGCACTTTTTTGCGCACATTACCCACAGCCGAAGGCAGGCAAGGAACAACTTGCCAAAAAAATTCAGTACATCGAAGATTTTGTAGGGCAAGTCCAGACTTTACATCAGCAAGGCTTGCCTACCCACCGCATCAGGCGCGCGCTGGGTAGGCAAGAAGCATATTTATTAAAAGCATTGACTTTCAATGACATAGGAGTAGATTTTATGATTCGGGCTTCTTTGAAAAAGGCGTTTGATAAAGACTTTGACAACACACCAAAAAAATAAAGATTTTATTGTAATAAACCCCAAAAATTTGGGTAATCCCTAAAATCTCAAAATAAAATTTTGAGATGGATCTAAAAAACTTTAAAATCTTTTAACTTTATGAAAAAGTCCTTTTATCGCGGACTCTGGGCTATCGCGCTCAGTACCGCTATGTTTGCCTGTGATGGTGGCAAACCCATGAGTGAGAAAACCAACACGCGTCACGAAGACTCAGCTAAAGATGAGTCGAAACAAGAAAAAGCCCCCAAAGAGGAATCCAAAAAAGAGGCTGATGTCAAAAATGACAAAGCGAAGGAACGCGAACAACCGCGCATCACTGAAAACCCCGCTCCCAAATCTGTAGAAGAAAACGCCTTTGTGGAAGTAGCCAAAACGCCTTTTTCTACTTTTTCGGTAGATGTGGACAATGCAAGCTATACGCAGGCAAGACGTTTTATTTTAGAAAATGGTGTCTTGCCTCCACCCGCGATTGTGCGCCTTGAGGAGTTTGTAAACTATTTTGAGTACAGTTATCCCCAACCTTCAGGCAACGCGCCCTTTTCGGTTTATACAGAGTTGGGCGATTGTGCTTGGAATGCCAAAAACAAAGTCTTGCAAATCGGCTTGAAAGGCAAGGAAATCAAAGGTGAAAAACAAGCCTCAAATCTGGTGTTTTTGATAGATGTTTCGGGTTCTATGAACCAAGAAAATAAATTGCCTTTGCTCAAAAAGTCTTTCACATACCTTTTGGACAATTTGCAAGAAAATGACAAGGTAAGCATCGTGGTCTATGCAGGCGCGGCAGGGCTTGTACTGCCTCCTACTACCAATCGTAGCGCAGTTTTGAGTGCTTTGAATAGCCTGAACGCGGGTGGCTCGACCGCAGGGGGCGAAGGTTTGCGCCTTGCCTACAAGATAGCCGAGCAAAATTTACTGCCCAACGGCAATAACCGCATCATCTTGGCTTCTGATGGCGACTTCAATGTGGGCGAAAGTTCCAATCAAGCGATGGAGCAACTCGTTACCGAAAACCGCGACAAAAATATATTCATGACTGTGCTGGGCTTTGGTGATGGCAACTACCAAGACGAGCGTATGGAAATCATAGCCAACAAAGGCAACGGCAATTATTATTACATTGACAATGACAACGAAGCCCGCAAGGTATTCGGGACAGGACTTACAGGCACGCTACATACTATAGCTAAAGATGTAAAAATCCAACTTGAGTTCAACCCCAAAGTAGTGAAATCTTATCGACTTTTGGGCTATGAGAATCGTATGCTGAACAAAGAAGACTTTGAAAATGACAAAAAAGATGCAGGCGAGATAGGTGCGGGACATACCGTTACGGCACTTTATGAGGTAGAATTGGTCAATAACAACCCTACCGATAAACTCCTCACGCTGAATCTCCGTTACAAAGAACCCAAAGGCACTACAAGCCAACTCCTTGCCTA
>JAAFJK010000712.1 GCA_013298105.1 Cytophagales bacterium | reverse complement strand
CTGCCCACTACCAAGCCTTTTGAAGGATTTGATGCAGAAGCCTATAAAGTCCTTAAGGACGAAGAAAAAAAGGAGTTTTCTAATGTCTTCAAAGCCGATGTGGCAAGTGGTTATGTGGCATTCAACGCCCAAAACCAAAAGCCTGAAACAGTCGCAAACTATGCCTGTAACCTTGCCAACACGCTTTGGGAAAAATTCGAGCAGACTTGCTACCAAGCCTAAAAACTAAGCACCTTGCCTACCCCCTACTTTGATTTAGTTTTTTAGGGTGCGTGGTAGGCAAGGTTTTACTCTCTATGGAACAGCCTCAAAAATTGCGTTCAGCCTTTTATCAAGTATTGGAAAAATATATGCCCCATATTTTGGTAGAAGAAGCTAACCACATGACAGACTACTTTTTAGAACTTTACTTGCCTCCTGACATGAGCGGAACAGATAAATATTATGATTCTTTGTATCTGCAAGACCTTATCCAAAGGGTGTGGCAAAGTTACGGTTTAGCATTGGACGCACCACTTTCAGACCTCCAAATCATGCGCAAAGTAATGGCACTGGAGGGCATCATAAGCAAGGAACAGGCGTGGAAAGTAGTAACAAATATGTGGCACAAGGATATGCTGTCTTTTGATACCGTTTTTTACTACCCAAAAATAAGTTCCTTTTGAGGCTGAGGCAAAAAATAACGCGCTTCGTACCGAATACAAAGCGCGCAACAAAAATTTACTTTTCACAATAAATCCACTGCAAAAGTATGCAAAATAATGCAAGAAAACAAAAAAATGCTCGAAAAAATACGCAACGACAAACTTTTTTCGAGGAAGTCATGAGTGTTACCCCGCGCGACTATCAGGAGCGCAACTGGCTCTATGATGTCATAGCCAAAGCAGTAAGCTACCCTTTGCAGGGACTATCTATTTTGGCGGGTGCGTACTTGCTGTTTGAGGTAGGGTCAAAACTTTTTGCCTTGCCTGCCTATAGTACTATGTCTATACTTTTGATGTGTACTTCCTTGGTTGTGTTTCTTTTGATAGAAACGGTAAGGCGTTCGTTGGTTTTTGAGGTAGGCTATCACTATTTGGCTACTTATACATACGAAACTACAGGCGAATGGTTACGCACTAAGTTGATAGTATTGGCTTGTATAAGTGCTTTACTGGTTGCAAGTGGCACCTATGGCGCGTATCAATACAGCCAAAACAATGCGCCCCAAACAGATAAAATCGACCTCAAACAAGTTACAACTCCCCTACTCACAAGCATACAAAACGAAAAAAATCAAATTGCGCAAATAGATAAAACTGTTGCCACTTTGCAAGGCAATAAAAGTGCCGAGCTGAAAGATGATAAAAGTTACGCACTTTGGGCAGGCAAGTTGTACCTATTGCCCGAAACCAAAACACGCCATGCGGGTTATGATGCACAAATAGGCAAGCTACAAAACCAGCGCGAAGCCCACCTGAAAATGTTAAGTTCTTACGAAAGCAAATTGGATAAGACAGAAGATAAAACGCACACCCAAAATGCGCAAATATTGACTGAAAATCTTTTGCAAAAAAACGCTTACAGCCTTGTTTGCGCCCTTATTTGGTTATTTTTTGAAGCCTTACTTTTGTACTGTATCGCCTATGAGTGGCTCTACAGAGTGGGCGCAAAGAATTATATTTTTGACCAACAAGACTTGCAAGACAACCAAGACACGCCAAGCTACTTGCCTGCCCCACTCCTGCAACAGCCCAAACCACCCCTGCAACAACCCTTGCAACAGTCGCTCAATCAAGACTTGCAAGACTTGTTTTCATCTCTTGCAAGAGAAAATCAAGAGAAACAAGCGCGTCTTGCAAGACGAAAACAAGAGAAACAAGACGCTCCTGCGCCCAATTTTCAGGGACTTGTAAATGCCCTGCAACAGGGCGAAACAAAAGCGAATGTTTTGCAGGCGGATTACAACGTGAATCTACAGCACGTCAATTCTGCCAAAGCCTTGCTTGGCATCTACATCAAAGAACCTGACAAGGTCTTGAATACGTCCGAATACGCCAGTATTGCAAGGTTTTTGGGCATACCAATCCACAAAAAAACCTCGACAAACGCGGACTTATTTTCAACAAAAGGAGGTGCGTCATGGATGAATTAGAAGAACAAATTTACAACATAGCATCTTCACGTTTTGTAGACTTTGACGAAACAACTGAATCAGACTTGTTAGCAACAAAACTTATGGGTATTGTTGCCACAGAAACGCTGAAAATAGAACAAATGAAAGGGGCAATAAATAAATTTCAAAAACAAACAC
>JAAFJK010000229.1 GCA_013298105.1 Cytophagales bacterium | reverse complement strand
CGGAAGTGCCAACAAAGGGGCTATCATCAAGTACAATACAGCCAACAACACTTTAGGGGCAGTATATAACTTTCTTGCCCCTGATGCACAAGGAGCTATCGACCCAGAACTCAAAGCCTACAATGGTAAACTTTACGGAATGTCGCGCAATGGTGGCGCGTATGGTCATGGCGTTATCTTTGAGTGGGAACCTGCCACGAATGTATATACCAAAAAACATGATTTTAATTTGGCAAGTACCACCAATGGCGCGTATCCAGAAGGAGGGCTTACGCTTGTAGGTACTAAATTTTATGGCACAACTACTCAAGCGGCGGGAGTGAATGCTTATGGGTGTATTTTTGAATGGGATCCTGCTACCAATGTTTTTACCAAAAAATACACTATGACGCTTGCCAATGGTCGCGAGCCTATATCTACTTTATTGCTCATAGGTGCTAAGTTGTATGGAATAGCGCGTCTTGGGGGTACTTTCAGTGGAGGTTCAATTTTTGAATGGGACACATCAACCAATACCTTCACAAAACACCAAAACTTTACACAATCAGACAATCCTGTAGGCAGTTTAGTACACATAGGAGGCACTAAATTCTATGGTGTTACCAGGTATGGTGGGACTTCAAACAAGGGGATGCTTTTTGAATGGGATAGTGCTAATAATACCCGCACTGCCAAGTATAATTTTACTGCGGCTGTGTCAGAGCCAAATGGAAGCCTTGCCTACAATGGTTCAGTGTTGTATGGTATAACCTACTTTGGTGGAAACAATAGCCATGGGACATTATATGAATGGAATCCAACCACTAACACATTTACAAAAAAACAGGATTTTAATAACAATACTATAGGCGGTTATCCACAAGGCAGTTTGTTGATATCAGGAGGCAAGTGTTATGGTATGACCGCTTATGGAGGGGCTAATCAAGGCGGTACAATCTATGAATGGAATCCTGCTAACAATACGCTGACTAAAAAGCAAGACCTTGTTGGGGCTACGCAAGGCTCGGCTACCACAGGCGTATTGTGTGCTTTTGGAGGCAAGTTTTATGGTATAACATCTAATGGAGGTTTGGGAGGAGGCGGTGTGCTGTTTGAATGGGAGGCTACGAACAATGTATATGTCAAAAAAATAGACTTTGGCTTTGGTATCAACGGCACAGAACCGTCAGGCAATTTGGCATTTGCAGGAGGCAAGTTGTATGGTATGACACCATACGGCGGGACGAATAATGAAGGAATAATCTTTGAGTTTGACCCTGCCACCAATACATTTGCCAAAAAACAAGATTTTGTGGGTTCAAGCAAAGGAGCAGAGCCATTCGGTGGGCTAAAGGCTTACAATGGCAAAATGTATGGAATGACACAAAAAGGCGGGGCAAATGGGATGGGTGCTTTGTTTGAATGGGTGCCTTCTACCAATGTTTTTGCCAAAAAAATAGACTTTGACAATACAACAGGCGGCTACCCACAAGGAGAATTGGAGTTTTACAATGGTAAGTTCTATGGGGTTACAAATTCGGGTGGGGCAAATGGAGCTGGAACTATCTTTGAATGGGACGCTACTACCAATGTGCTTACGAAAAAATATGACCTGCCGAATGGTGGAAATACCTATGGAAGCCTTACGCTCGTAGGAAGTACATTTTATGGTATGTCGTATGACTTGAGTGGCTACGGCTTACTCTTTGAATGGAATCCTGCTACCAATGCTTATATAACGAAATACAGCTTTAGTACAACGAGTGGTGCCAATGGTTCTTCTCCGTATGGTAATCTAACACTTTTCGCCAACAAATTATATGGCATGACATCATCAGGTGGAGCCAATGCGCAAGGTGTTATTTTTGAGTGGGATATAGCTACCAATACCTTCGCTAAAAAAATTGACTTCAATAATGCTAACGGAACAGGGAGAGAGGCTTTTGGCACTTTGACGTTGGTAGGGGCTAAATTCTATGGAATGACATCAGAGGGTGGGGCAAATGAAAAAGGTACAGTGTTTGAATGGACACCCAGCACCAATGCTTTTGTGAAGAAGCAAGATTTTAATGGAACAAATGGGGCAGAACCACGATATGCCTCTTTCTTAGAACCAAAAGAAGCGCAAAGCATCACATTTGGTAGCTTGCCTACCAAAAATTTTGGAGATGCCAATTTTGACCTAACTGCTACAGCAAGTTCGGGCTTGGCAGTAAGTTATGCGAGCAGTAATACCGCAGTAGCCACTGTTTTGGGTAGTACCATTACGATTGTAGGCGTAGGCACTTCTACCATCATTGCTTCGCAAGCGGGCAATGCTGTATTCAAAGTTGCGCCAGACGTTACGCAAACCCTGACAGTAGGCAAGGGCAATCAAACCATTACCTTCAATGCCTTGCCTGCCAAAAATTTTGGTGATGCACCCTTCGCTTTAGGAGCAATGGCAAGTTCAAGTTTGGTAGTAAATTATACAAGTAGCAATACAGCTGTGGCGACTGTTTCAGGTAGTACAGTAACGATAGTAGGCGTGGGCAGTACCACCATTACCGCCTCTCAAGCAGGCAATGCAAATTACAACGCCGCTACCAATGCAACACAAACCTTGACAGTCAATAAAGGCAATCAAACCATTACTTTTGGTGCTTTGCCTAATAGAGTTGTAGGAACGGCTAATTTTAACCTTACTGCTACCACAAGTGCTGGACTTGCCGTAAGCTATGCAAGTAGCAATACAGCCGTAGCGACTGTTTCAGGCGCAACAGTTACGATAGTAGGCATAGGCAGTACGGTTATCACAGCTTCACAAGCAGGTAATGCGAACTATAACGCGGCTACAAATGTTACGCAAAACTTTACAGTTACAAAAATACTGCAAACCATTACCTTCAATGCCTTGCCCGATAAAGTCTATGGCGACTCTCCTTTTACGCTCTCCGCTACAGGTGGCGCGAGTGGCAATCCTATCACTTTTACAAGTGATAACAATGCTGTAGCGACTGTTTCAGGCAATACTGTTACGATTATAGGGGTGGGAACTGTCAATATTACTGCCAACCAAGCAGGCGGCGCTTCACACGAAGCCGCAACGCCTGTAGTGCGAGCTTTGAATGTATTGTATCCTACAAGTGCCTTGCCTAACATTACTGTAGCTGAATTGTTGGTCTATCCAAACCCCAGCAAATCAGGTATTTACGAAGTACGCGGTCTGCAAAACATAGATAAACAGCAGGTAAGTTACGCTGTAGTAGATGTGGCAGGCAAGGTCATCAGGCAAGGCATCTGGGCAGGCAAGGACGTGGAAACGCTCAATTTGAGCCAATCTGCGAATGGCGGTTATACGCTTGTGTTGCAGGGAAGTACAGTTCAAACTTCTAAGAAAATCATCAAACAATAAAAAGCCCCCTGCCCCAAACGAGAGATGTGTAGATATTTCTCCTTTGGGGTTAGGGGCTACATTTACCAATATGAAAAAATCACTCCTTTATACGCTCGCGTTTTTCGCGCTTATTTCTTGCCTGACTGCCTGCGGAGGCGGTGGTGGAAATACTACAGTTCCTCCTGTACTTGTTCTGAAAGGAACATGGAAAGCTACCAATGTACAAATCAACGGAACAGGGCAAAATCTCGCTTCTACGGGACAGCCTTACGCCAATTTTCAAATCGTGATAGATGGCGAGTCAGACGATAACGGAACGTACACCGTTTCAGGAATGCCGCTGCCTTTTTCCGCTTCTTTTGCAGGAAATTGGGCAAAATCTGGCAACACATTTACGTTCTCGAGTGGTGCGCCAAATGGTATTACCGCACTCACGAACTTTAATGTGAATGGCAACAATACTACTTTTATCATGGTGCAAACACACCCAAAAGTAAATGTAACGCTTCATTTCACAATGGCGAAGCAATAAGCCTATATTTTTAAGGTTCTCTGACAATTAAAAAAAATGTCAGAGAACCCAATTTACACAACTTTATTTTTTTGATAAAAGACAACAAAACCAATACCATACTATTTGTAGGCAAGGTTGTAACGCTTTAGGGTGTATTTCAAAATTATGCCATCAAATCTTCTCCAAAAAACATAATTTTGCAATATACTTTTTGAAACTATCAAAAATATGCAAAAAGAGTACAAAAATTTTGCCCAAATATGGGCAAAGTATCCCCATGTGTATGGCTTGTGTGTGATTTGGGAACGTTTGAATGTAGATGTGGCGGTTGGCGTTGATGATGCAGAGCCAGACACTTTCAAAATCTACATTTGTATGACTGAACAAGGCTTCTTGCAGGGAAACCTTGATGATGAAAGACATTGGCAACTCATTCGATTCGTGTCTGAATTAGAAATAGCATGGTTTATTTCGCTTGAGCAATACGCGCCTTTGCAGGCTCTTAAATTCGTATTTGGTGAGGATAATAGCATACTGCAATACTATGCTACACAGCAGGCAAGTTTCTACGCGCTTACGCAATTAAAGCACCTCGACATAGAATTTAGAGATAAAACAACGCGATGTATGGACGTTATATCTATACCAAACTTGCCTGCCCTTCTCACTTTGCGTTTATCGGGGTGTAGCTCTTATATATTTGAAGGTATTTTATCGCTTGATTCGTGTATAATAGAAAAAGGGTACAATATAGCTATAGAGGCTATCTTGCAACAATTAAACCCTGAAATATTGCAGTGCCTAACGGTTAGAAATATGTATGGTATGCTTAGTTTTCCCTCAGTTTTTCCCTCATTTCCTTGCCTGCATTTTTTAGACATAAGTGGCAATAAATTCAGTCAATTTCCTTCTATTTTTGAGGGATGGAAACAGTTGCAAACTTTGATATTGGAAAATACAAATATCGTCAATTTGCCCTCTCCTATATTGGAGATGACCGCGCTCAATACACTAAAATTAGATAAAACACCCCTAAAAAATGGAAAAATTATAGAAAATGAAACAGATATTATAGCACTGATACGCCAAAATACTACACTTGATATTAAACAAAAATTATGGGCAATTTTATTAGAAGATAAAGAAGTTACACAAAAATTATCGTTCATTGAACTTTTACAACTGCTCAATGCTACAAAACAAGAAGTAGTCATACAAAAAATAATGCTACTCTGTGAGGAAAATACTCCGCAAAATCCTTTGGATAATGTACCTATATTTACCCAAATAGCCTTGCTTGGGGTATTGCCTGCTATGCTTTCAAGAGAGGCTAAGCGTATATTGGAAGTCCATAATACCGTAATAAGTTCCAACATATCCGAAAATACAGAAGTAGTTTGTATAGGCTATGCCCCCAACCTGTCAGCGATAAATGAGTTATTGGCTATGCCTCAAAAACCTATTATATGCTTGCCTGCCCACCTCAAAGCGTACATTTACACCTTAGAAAAGCCATATCTTATCGAAGCTGACGAAGCCACAAGCGATAATTTACGCCGTCTTTTAAGCAGTGATGACAAGGCAAATATATTGTTGGCTTTGCAAATCATAAAAACAGGTGGTTTACCTCCTACTTTTCTTGAACATCTATGTCTTATGTGGCTCAAAGACGATAATGTAAATCAGAAAAACAACGCTTGTGTGAAAGCTATAAAAGAAGTGATACAAACAAACTGTAACGCTGTGCAGTATGTAGCTATTTCCAGAATTATAAAAAGTCCTGACCAGAAGGATAAGTGTTTAGACAATTTACTTGAATCCAAATATCTCAATCCATTTTATTTGTTAGATGCGATGCTTCGATATTTTATACCTAAGAAGTATGATTGGAACTATGAGCAATTAAAGATAAAAGAAAAAATTTGGAAACTGAAAGGGGCGTTGAGTGAAAAAGTGGTAGCACATTATACAAAGCCAGATGGCACCTTTATAATGCCCCCTTTTCCTACTCGTGATGTTTATAATACTTTGGCAGGGAGCGACTGTATAAAAAAATTGGTATTGCATATCAGTGTCTATACTAAACCTGCGGCGCATGACCTCATTCTTAGCTTGCCTGCCCTGACTGAGCTTACTATACAACATCGTTTTGCTGACAGTAAATTTATAAAATCTTGCGCAAATACATATCCTCACTTAACAATTAATGTAGTAGCTGATTAGTGGTCAGTATTTCTTATTTGTTCGTTTTTTTGATTGTCAAATAAGAAAGACTGACCAATAGGTTTATAAAAAATTGGGTTGTCCGATTATCCTTAGACGTGCGGTTGCAATGAAATAAAAGCGTGATTATTTTGATTTTTTAAAAAGTAAAGCTACCTTTGGGGACTTTTTTTTGACTAACATTACACACACTGATACATTATGCTCCCTTATCTGTACGCAAGGTGGCTCTTTTGGTTCGTTTTGGGTATTTTGTGGGAGATTTGGGGAAATGGCTATGCGCAGATAAGTTGGGTGGGCTTTGTGGGAAGTTTAGCCCTTTTTAGTGTCTTACATTTATTTTTGCCCCCCGTCCAAAGACTGAAATACAAGGCTTTACTGGGCATAAGTGCTTCAGCTACTTTGGTAGCTTTTGGGGTATTCTTTACCCATACACGCATAGAAAGGCATTTTGATAGTCATTTTTTGCATCAAACGGGGATAGAAGCCTATACTGTCCATATCACTCAAGAACCCCAAGAAAAAGAACGTAGCTATAGGGCAGTAGGCGAGGTACAGCAGATACGCAGGCAAGGGCGTTGGCAGGCAAGTCGAGGGAAAGTATTGCTGTATTTTCGAAAAGAAGCAGGCGCATTTGAAGCACTGACGTATGGCAATCTTTATCTCGTGCGCGGTAGTCCGCAAAAAGTGCCTCCGCCCTCAAATCCTGCCATGTTTGATTTTAGAGAATACCTTGCCTACCAAAACGTCTATCATCAACAATTCCTTGTACCTCAAGAAGTATCTAAAATAGGCTATCGGATTCCGAACTATCTGATGTCGGGAGCTATCTATTTGCGCCAACAATGTATCAAAACTTTTGAAAAGCTCATAGAAGGTAAGCGCGAATCTGCCCTTGCCATTGCGCTTGTATTAGGTATCAAAGATGATGTGGATCCCGAAGTTTTGGAGGCTTATACCGTTACAGGGTTGATGCACATTCTGGCTGTTTCGGGTATGCACGTGGGACTTTTGGTGGTCTATCCTATGCGTTGGTTCAAGCGCGTAAAAGATAAAAATGACCGCAAAACGAAGCGTAAAAAGCAACTTTTCTTTTATGTCATGGTTACGCTTTTAGCATTTTATGCGTTGCTTACAGGGCTGTCGGCTTCTATCTCGCGGGCGGTAGTCATGTTTTCGATATTGCTTTTTGGCAAAGTCTATCAAAAGCGCACGAATAGCTATAACGTCTTGGCACTTTCGGCTTTTATTTTGCTTTTGTGGGAGCCGTTTTGGATTTTGAATGTAGGTTTTCAGCTTTCATATTTGGCGGTAGTGGGTATTTTTTATATACAATCACGCATGGTGCGTTGGCTCAAACCACGCACATGGTTTATGCGCGAAGCGTGGGGAATCGTAACTGTTACTATCTCGGCACAGATTGTTACCACGCCTATAGGTTTGTTTTATTTTCATCAATTCCCCAATTATTTTTTAATTTCCAATCTCCTTGCCTTGCCTGCCTCTACCATAGTTTTGTATTTGGTATTGGCTACTTTGGTCTTTGGGTGGGTGCCTTATTTGGGATTATTGTTGGGTACTTTGGCATCTTATGGCATTTATTGGACGAATAATATCATCTTTTTTATCCAAAAAATGCCGTTCCAACTTTCTGACGGGATATGGCTGATGTGGTGGGAAGTCGTGGCTTTGTATGGGTTTGTGGTGTTTTTTTTGATGACTTGGGAACTGTACCGCACGCGCTATTGGGTGCTGGCGTGTGCGTGTTTGGGACTTTTTACGTTCTCTAAAGTGGGGCGATACATAGCGCAAAGCTCCCAAAATAGACTCACGGTTTACAATCTTGGTTCGGTAAACAATGTCGCTTTTACGGCTGGACACAAGGCGTATTTTTGGGCAGACAGTACATTGGCAAAAAACTCAAAAACCTACAATTTTAATATCAAAAACCATCTTTTTAGGCAAGGCATCATCGCGCCCACTTACTTGACTGCCCCTACAGATGTAAAAACACCTTGCCTGCTACACCGCACGAAGGACTATCAAATCGCACAATTTTCGGGTAAAACTATCCTTATCTTGCCTGCCCGACTGCCCCAACGAGCGTGTGCAAAGTTCAAGGATTTGAAGGTAGATTTTTGTGTGTTGCAAAACAGACCTTTGTATGAATTAAGTCATCTCCTTGCCTACGCGCGGGTAGGCAAGTTCGTTCTCAGTGCCTCGAATCCCAAAAGTTATGCGCAACGCCTGAAAAAAGAAGCAGACTCTTTGCACATTCCTTTGCATAATGTGGTAGAAGATGAGGCTTTTGTGGTGGATTTTTAACAGTTTTTTTATTTTTTCACGATTGTCAAGGTCTTTGAAAACGTACAAAAAAACAAAAAAAATACTGGCGCAAGGCTCTTGCCTTGTGCCTAAATATCTACAAGCCTGTGGCTTGTCTGTTGCGAAGCAACAGTCTGCTGAGCCAGTCTGCACTAAAATAAACACAAAAAGCAATAAAAAGTTTTTTATAGGACGCTTCAGTTATTTAGGCACAAGGCAAGAGCCTTGCGCCAGTGGTGTTTTTAGCGTTCCATCAAAACCAAGTTCCACAAAAATTGCAGAAAACCACTTATTTCAATAATTTTTGAATATTTTTTTCTATGCGCTTGTTATGGCTTTTGGTGTATCCATTATTTATATACGCTATTTTGCCTTCTTTGTCTATGAAAAAAAGCACAGGATAGCCCGTAACTTTATATGCTTGTGCTACGCTAAAGGCTTCTAATAAGATAGGGTAAGTAACCTTGTGTTTTTCAACAAAAATAGCAAGACTTTCTTTATTTTTATCAAAAGAATTTAATCCCAAAACTACTGTACCCTACTTTTTTTTTGTTAAATAAACTTTTATTTATTTCTATTAAAATT
>JAAFJK010000550.1 GCA_013298105.1 Cytophagales bacterium | reverse complement strand
AGGCATAAAAAAATCTGTAGTATCTGATTGAGCAAATAAATCAGTCCCTAAGTACAAAAAACAAAAAAGAAACAAGGTAGCTTTATTGTATAAGTATATCATATAGTCAATTATAGGTATTAAGTAGAAGTGATAGGTACTTTTTGTAATGTTTTTGATATTATATATAGTTAATTATAGGTATTTTACTAAAAGGTAAAACCTTTTTTTACGCTCGGTAGGCAAGGTATATAGTACGCAAATATAACTAATCTTTGTAATTATCAAATAATATTTTTAATTTTGTAAAAAATATTTATTCTATGAAAAAAACATCTGCACTCCTAAAGACAAGCATTTACCTAATGCTCATGATGTATCTGATAGCCTGCAACGCTGTACCCAAAGAAGAATCCGAGCCTGCCCCCAATCAAAGTATCAAAAAAAGCCAAATCATAGGCAAGTGGAAACTTACGGCAGGCAAGGTTACAGACCCTGCAGGCATTGTACCAAATCTCTATGACAGAAACAATACGCTCTTGAATAATTCTATTTTTTGTACCGAAAATTCTATTTTTGAATTTAAAGCTGATGATACTTTTCAAGAAACAAGTAGTTGCTATGTCGCTCCACTTGCGAATCCTCAAATGGGAACTTATACTTTCACAGAAAGCACACAGAAAATCGCTGTTACTTACAATGTTACTTCCCCGCTTCTTGTGAATCGAAGCCTTACCATCAAATCATTTCAAAATAATTTGATGGTATTGGAGTTTAGAGGCTTGATAGGTGGTGTAAATGCCACGATTGAGTTTACGTATAATCTTGTGCCTTAAAAAAATTTAGTTCTTAAAAAGTTATTGCGGGAGTTACCGAGCCGTTGTCTGTGTCCCACAGGCAATGGCATTCCCGCAATAACTTTCGAAGAAGCAGAAATAAAAAAGCCTACCCCCAAAAGGAGTAGGTTTTTTGATGGTCTTATTTTTATCTTTGTATCGTTATTTTTTTGACTTCCAGTCTGTTGTTTCGCAAAATATGTAAGAAATACACCCCCGCAGGCAAGTCGAGCTGTAGGTCAATGACAGCTTGAGTAGTCTTGGTATGCCAAACTTCTGTACCTTGTACATTCAGTACGCGAAGGTTTGTTTCAGCTATATTTTTGCCCATGTCTATCCTGAACTTGCCTGCCGATGGGTTCGGGTAGGCAAGTAGTTCTTCCAGCCCTGCTATGAATACCACATTTGAGTAGGTAGCTTTGCCATCAAAATCTACTTGCTTCAACCTATAATAGGCATCATTTGGCTGGGTAGTCAGGTGGGTGTAGGTTTGTTGGGTGGTTGTATTTCCGCGCCCTTCTATGAAAGCAAGTTTTTCAAACTGTAGTCCGTTTTGACTTTTTTGTAGCTCAAAGCCTTTGTTATTTATTTCATCTGCAGTTTTCCAAGTGAGTTTTGTGTCCTTGCCTGCCCGCTCACCCGAAAATTCCAGCAAACTGATAGGCAAACCCGAAGCACTCGAAACTATGATAAATTCACTGAACGAAGTGATGCCTGTGCCTCCAAACGCTATCAGCTTAGTAGTATTGCTTGCGCTTGTGCCACTTGCGGCTTCCGCACCTCCCCATACAGCATCTCCGCTGTTGGTAACTCGTTTGAATAGCTTGAGTCCTGAAGGGGTAGTTTCATCACCTACAGCTATGATGTTATGATTGGGTAATTGAAAACGCATGGCATTGATTTGCAAACCTGTGTTGGTGTTGCCAAAATTTTCTACTATCCAATAGCAGGAGGTAGTATTCATAACAGAAGGTATATTTTGATAAGGCGTTTCGGCTGTGATTTGGTAAATGCCCAGCTCGCCATTGGGTGCAGTCCCGCCTGTGGCGAAGTCTATTTCCAACTGTGCAGTAGCCAAACTTACCTCCACGCCTGCCGTACCAGTGGCAGGTAAGGTAGCCATTTTACTCACACCCTTGCCTACCGAAAGTGTAGAAGTGGCGCGAGTAGCTTCAAAAAATACACCGCTCAAGCCACTGATAGCGTCTATGGCATCGCCCGAAAATTCATTGAATTGGAAATAACTCCTTAAGCCTGTTTCAGTGCCATTGAGTGTCAAGTGCATATTCTCGCGGATTTGGGTAAGATTGCGTGCTACACTCCAGATGCGTACTTCTTCCAGATTTCCTGCAAAAAATTCGCCTGGCGCAGAAGCGGTGCGACCTCCAATCAGTACATTCGCTGTATTCACAACTGCAGTGCCTATAGTGGCTGTACTTCCCTCCAATTTGCCATTCACGTACAAGTAGGCATTTGTACCATCAAATACACCTGCGATATGATACCATTTATTGACTACAGGAATAGTAGTACCTGTCAGGTCTATGCTTAAATTGCGGGCAATGAAACGCCACTTATTGTCAGCATTCAATCCTATCAAATAATCTAAACTTGCATTGCTATTATCTTTAGATACCACCCAACGGTGTGTGCCATCTACTATGGTAGGTCTTGCCCAATATTCTATAGTGAAGTTGCCATTACTCAATTGTAGGGCAGGGTTATAGGCTACTTCTACAGCATCATTCACGCCATCAAGAATAGCCATACGTCCGCGCCTTGTGTCAGGTGTAGCAAAAACAGATACTCCACTCAAAGCCACTGTTTTACTTACTGCCCCCGCACTCGATATCGTAAGTGTGGCTGTTTTAGTACCCGCACTCAAGCCTCCTTTCAGGCGTACAAACACCTGCACAGGCTGACTGCTCAAAAATCCACTGCTTTGGGTAAGGTTCAAAGATGCACTGAAAGTAGCATTATCTGTAGAAAGTTCCCAGTCTGTAGTAGAAAGACTTAAAGTAGCATTGGCAGTCAAATTCGTGCCTGCCACGTGAAAGTTTTGCGAAGCAGAAGGCAAGGCAGTGGTGGTTGAAAACCCGCTTAAAGTGCTTACAGTTGCACCTACTGTCGTGGGGTAGGTAAGTTGTAAGGCATTTCCTATCGTGTAAGGTTCGTTTCCGACAACTACTGTAGTGGTTACGGTTTCGGTAGCAGTGTTTATCACGCTTACGTTATTCGATATTCGGTTGGCTACATAGAGCTGTGTGCCATCTGGTGTAATGCTTACACTTCTTGGCTGAGTTCCTACGGTTATGGTATTTGTTACAGCATCTGTAGAGGTATTGATGACAGATATTGTATTAGAATATACATTGGGTACATATACTTTTGAACCATCTGCACTCAGACAAAGCCCTTCGGGAGTGTTACCCACTGTGATAGTGCCTATCAAAGTATTCGTGGCTGTACTGATGACAGATACTGTATTCCCACCAATATTTGAAACATAGACTTTAGCTCCATTGGGCGTAACCACAGCATTGGAAGGACCTGTTCCAGCACCTATTGTTGCCACCAAAGCACCTGTAACAGCATTTAGGACGGATATATTGTTAGAAGCATTATTCGCTACATATAAGAATAATCCATCAGGCGTAATACCTATTTTTCCATCAGGTGAGTTACCCACATTGAAAGAATTGACAATGGTATTACTCGTTGTATTGATAACTACTACGTTGTTGCTAATACCTCTACAGACATACAAAAAATTTCCATCAGGACTTACTACTGCGCCAGTAGGATTTGTAACGGGTATGGTAGCTATGATGGTATTGGTAGAGGTACTGATGACAGACACACTGTTTCCTGTGTTATTCAATATGTAAAATGTCGTACCTGCGGGATTCAGAGTAGCATAAATAGGCGTTGCACCCATACCCGACAAGGTAGCTACGACAGTATTATTGAGTGTATTTATCAATGAAATGCTATTGCTGGCTGAATTGGCTATATATGCCAAATATCCCACAGCACCACTCAAAGCCACTGTTTTACTTACTGCCCCTGCACTCGATATGGTAAGT
>JAAFJK010000480.1 GCA_013298105.1 Cytophagales bacterium | reverse complement strand
CCCTTTGCATTTCATACCGCCAAATCTGCCACTCATACCGCCAAAACTGCAACTTGTACCATTTTCAACAGGTGTATTATTTTTTCTTTTATCTTTGTAGCATCAAATCACGCTTAACCCCAAACCTTTTCACGCATGAAAAAAACAACTTTCCTCCTCGTAGCCTTTATGCTTTTGGGCTTGTCTTTTGCAAAAGCGCAAATTCAGCCTGGTGTTTATCGTATTATCAACGAAAAAACAGGCAAAGCATTAACATACAATACCAAAGCACCCTCTAACAGAACTCTTTACCAAACAACAGTGAATAACAATGAAGAAGGTCAGAAATGGCGTTTAACAGGAACAGCATCACTTATGCTCATTACAGTTGCTACTGACCCCATACCAAATCAAGAAAATGACGTTTGGTATCTCTTTTACGAAAGAGGAGCGTTGCAAATAAGAAAACGAAGCAACGTGGCGGCTGAGTCAAATTGTAATCAGTGGGCGTTTCTTAGGCAATCCAATGGCAATTATTGCATACAAAATGGCTGCAGTGAAAGAATAGCTATAGATGTTCCACGTGGAAAATCTGATGAGGGGCTTGGTTTGATACCTTTTAAACCTAATGGAGATGATAACCAACGTTTCCAGTTGGTAAAAGTAAACTAATGTGTTTTGCATTTATGAAATTATTGCCTTGCCTACCCACACGGGCAGGCAAGACAAAAGCAAGTCATTTTCATTTTCCATTTACGCTTAACTCCAAACCTTTTCACACATGAAAAAAACAACTTTCCTACTCGTAGCCTTTATGCTTTGGGGCTTCTCGTTTGCAAAAGCGCAAGTAAAGTTTGACAAAACAGTCTTCAAACAAATGACCATGAAAACTGCTGATAGATTGCAATGGGACGCTATCGAAAACGGGGTTACTTTGTTTACCTTTTCTTGGGTAAAGGTGCTACTGCAAGATATCAAACTATCTGATGGTACAACTTTCTCGCTCTTTGAAGATAGGAGAATGAAAGATGTGTACCAAAGCGCGCCTTTCGACAAAGCCACTAATGGAAAATCGTACATTATTATAGGCGAAAATAATGGACAAGGTATGACTTACTATTATAAAGTAGCCAATAGTGTAGATGAGGCACGCGGTATAATGAGTAAAATGTACATGAACAATCCCAAACGCTAAAAAAACTTTTACTCAATGGGACGCTTGGATAGCACGTAATGGCAAATTTGCAGCAGAAATAATTTGATTTAAAGTAATTCCAAAAAATTTGTTTTGTAATAAGACTTCAAAAAACCTACGGCTTTTGGCTGTAGGCTTTTTTATTTTTGTACCTTTGCACAAAAATACAAGACATGATTTGGCGGACACTTATACTTTTATGGTTTTTGGGAGGGAATTGTGATAATTTATATGGGCAATATCAGCCACAAGACCTCCAAAAACTATATCAAACCTGCACCAAAACCCGCTTAGATAGCGTACATAGGCTTATCACTTCCTTTCTGAGAAAACATGAAGTATCGTTTGTGCGCAAAGGCAAAATCATACAAACTCCTGAAAAATTCTATAAATTTTGTGATGCGTTCAGGGCAATATGCACCAAAAATAATCAACAGGCTTTGCTCCGAAGGCTTGAAATCATTGTATTGATAGATAAGTTGAAATATGAAAATACCTTGCCTGCCCAAACGGAAAAAGCCTTTTACAAATTATTTCAGGCATTGGTGGCAAAGCAAGATTATTCTGCCGCATTGAGCTGTTTATTGGAGGCAGGATTGATTCAAGGTTTTTATGGAGGTAATAAACAACATATCCAAGTGGTCAAAATGCTTTTTTTTGCAGAAAAGTTTGCAGAAAAACACGCACTTTCCAAAGATATTGCCCTACAATCTGTTTTTAGGATAATTGGTTACATCTTGTGGGAGTTTGATATACACGAACTTTCTATTCAATATTTCAAAAAATCACTGCAAACAGGGTTTTCTACTCGTGATGACTCGCTGATTGTATTGAATGGCATAGGCATCAATTACCAAAAGCTACACGATTACGAAAAATCAAATGAATATCTCCAAAAAGCCTCCCTATTTGCATTACACCATAAAAACACGCTTTTTAATGCCATCATTGAAGGAAATATGGCAGTTAATTTGTATAAAACAGGCAAGTTAGACCAAGCCTATCGCTATGCTTTACAAGACAAAAATGCAAGTTTGCAGAATGAGCTTTGGGAAAATGCTGTAGGCGCTATGTATTGGCTCGTCCAGATAGAACTCAAACGCAACAATTTTGCCCACGCTAAAATCTTGTTGGACTCGCTTGAAGGGACGGTAGGCAAGGTAAAGAATAACCTCTTTTTGGCACAACGCAGGCAAAAGGAGGCAATCTATTTCTATGAAAAAGCCTTGCAAGACCCCACAAAAACCTTGCTTGCCTACCAAGCCTACGTAAAAGCGGACTCTACCTTTCAAACTGTAGCCAATAAAACCAAAATTTCAGAAATGAAACTGATGGCAGAAGTTGAACTTTATACCCAAGAAATGGCACAAAAGGAGCAAGAAAAGCAGGCAAGTACATGGTTTTTTGCTATCTTGGTAAGTGCTTTGTTGTTGTTGATAGTCGTGTTGGCAGGCTATTTTTATAAGAGTAGAAAAACAAAATTGCGCGAGATAAAAGAACTGAAAACACAACTTTTTACACAAATACAAGCCATTCACGCACAAACCGAAGATTTGCAGGTTGTTATATCCAAAGAAGCTACCGAACAGGAAAGCGACACGATGGAATTTGATGCGGAGCGCGTGGAAGTCCAAGAGGCAGACATACAATACTTACGCAATTTTAACCTTGCCTACAAAGAACAATGGATTGGATTTAAGGAGTCTTTCTTGAAAGTTTATCCTATGTTTGAGAAAAATTTGACAGACAAAATAGGTGCGTTATCTCAGGCAGAACTCCGTTTATTGATGTTGCACAAACTTAGCTTGAGCAACCAAGAAATCGCTAAAATGTTGCTTATCTCGCCTGAAAGTGTGCGCACAGGCAAGTACAGGCTTTACAAAAAATTTGGCATCAGTTCCAACGAAGAATTGGATAAAATACTTTGAAACGCCACTTTCAACGAGGTCTAATCAATATAACTATGCACAATTTGATGAAAAATGCCTAATATTTTGGGCAAGTCAGAAAGGTAGTAAGTTTTAGTATCGACATAAATCCTGTTGTCCTCCAAGCGCATAAACTTCCAATCATCGCCTGTAACAGCACAGCCATATAAATGCGGTTGTGGCTTGCCTTTTTGGGCATTGAAAATCTGTGCGCCAAACATTTGCGCCAAGCACTGTCCTTTGCCATAATCCATATCTTCATCTTTTGCTTCTGCGAGTGTGATGATAGGGGCTTGCATGACAGATTTTAGCGGATGCTTAGAAATAAAAAAATCACATGAACCTGAAAGATCGCGTTTTTCATCAATGTATAAGTCCTCACCTGAATAAAGGGTAATGTTTTCTCTAAAAAAGAGTGAAACTTCCATCAAAATAGGAGAGATAATTTTTTCAGATTTGCTTTTTTCATTTGTGAGAGGCATTAATTCTGCAAACTGCAAGCTCTGCTTCAGCCAATCGGAAGGCTCTACAGGTTCAATCTCAGGAAATAGGTTTTGGTTAAACTCCTCTACTTCCAAACGCTCTAAGGCTTGGCGCAAGGTTTTGAAATTGCTGTATCCCATACTTTTATTTTTATGCAAAGCTACAAAATATTAATGGATATAGCAAATGTATTTGCACACTGCAAAAGGGCTTTTTTCATTTGTCTATGCCTCGACTTGCATTTGTCTATGCCTGAAATTTGCCCTTTGGGGCAAATTTCACTTGTTTTGCGTCATCAAAAAAAGTCAATAAAAATATGGCAACAAAAGGACAAATTCTCGAAAATGCGCTCACAGGCGATGTCTATGAATTTTTGGAAACTTCCCAAGATACTCAAGGCACACGCATGAAGCTCAAGCTAACACTCAAGAGCAAGGGCGAATTAGTACCCAACCATTTTCACACCTTGCAAGAAGAAACCCTCGAAGTGGTGGCAGGCAAGCTCACTATTTGGTTGGCAGGCAAGGCGCAAATCCTATCCGCAGGCGAGCAAATTACCTTGCCTAAAAACATTCCCCACAATCATTACAACGCTCATGACGAGCCATTGGTTTTTATACAAACCGTTACGCCTGCTTTAGATTTTGAGTACCTCATGCAAAGCCTCATGGGACTGACCGCAGACGGCAAAATGCCTAACGGCAAAGCAGGTATCGTACAAGAATTAGTAACGCTGAAATATTTAGACAGCAAGAGCTTCTTGGCAAGTATCCCTGTGCCTATCCAAAAACTCATGATGAACGTAGTAGCCCCTATAGCACGTCTGTTTGGCTACCGAGCTATCTACAAAAAATACGCGGGCATTGAGAAATAACCTATTTT
>JAAFJK010000758.1 GCA_013298105.1 Cytophagales bacterium | reverse complement strand
TTTTTTTCAAAAAAGAAGGTGCAGGTTTTTTTGAACAAACTACTTTTTTTGCCCCTGCGCTCGCAGGAGTGGGCAGACATGAGGTACGGTATGAGTATTTTGAACCCAGCAATCCCACTTGTGTAGGGGTAGATTTGCGTGTGGTAGAAGTGGTTGCGCCTCCGCAAATTTTCTTTTTCAATTTATTTGATGACTATTGTATTACGGCACCCCCCACCACGCTTACGGCTTCTCCCGAAGGTGGCGTAATCAAAATAAATGGCGTAGTCAATAACCTTTTTGACCCTGTGGCACTTGGTGCAGGTACACATTTGGTAGAATATTTAGCCCCTATCAATGGTACGCCTTGTCCTACTGTGCTGAAAAGAACTGTGCGCGTAAGACAACCTTCAGACATTGTTATCAACTATGTAGGTTTGCGCCCCGCGTATTGTGTCGGGATTGGTGGCTTTACGATACAAGTTCAGTCTATTATAGGTGGAGTTGGGGTAATGACTATAGATGGGATAGTTTCTACTAATCGTTTTTTTAATACCGAAACATTGGGGATAGGTATGCATATCGTAAACTATACTGTTACGATACCTGGCGGTTGTGTGAACAATAAAATCACTACTATAGAAATTTTGCCACGCCCCACTGTTTCTTTTGTGAACTTAAAAAACACCTATTGCAACAAAGAACCCGCTTTTGCTTTGCAAGCCTTGCCTGCGGGGGGAACTTTCACAGTAAATAACGTGATTTCGCCTACTTTCAATCCGAGTGCTTTGAGTGCGGGAAGTTATGAGATAAAATATAACTATAGAGATAGCAATAATCCAACTTGTACCAATGAAATCACGCAAACAGTCAAAATAGGCATAGCACCCACCGCTACAATTTCTACAGTCGCCAACGAATATTGTCAATACGGTATCGCAGAGATACAACCCCAACTGAATGTAGTCTATGGAGATGGTACATTTACTACGCTTTTTCCACCCGAATTGCGTTTTAGGCTGGAAGACTTGCCTGCAGGAGATTATACCATTACATATCCTCTCACAGACCCTGTTACGGGTTGCGTGTCCATTTTTAGTTATACGACTAAGATTTTGCCAGCTACACTTGTGAATTTTGTGGATTTGAAAGAGAGCTACTGTAGAGAAGGCTTGCCTACCCTGCTCCGCGCAAACGCAATGGGTGGTGTATTTACTATAGAAAATGAAGCAGTTACTGCCCTGAACCCTGCCAATTTTGAGGTAGGTGAGGTAGTAAATATCCTATATACATACGCACACCCCACTTCAAAATGTCCTACTTTTGTTGAAAAAAGCATTACCATTGTAGATAATCCTTATCTTACTACTTTTGAAAAACACAGGCTTTGCCCACTTTTCCCACCTGACTATTTCATTGAAGCTATCTCAGAAACAGAAGAAGCCGACTTAATAGCCAGCGGCATTACGCCTACTTATTACTGGAGCAATGGGGCAGGCAATGTACGAAAGTTAAAAATAGATAAAATAAGCTATAATGGCACTTCAGAGGTTTTTGTGAGAGATGCCAACACTTGCCCTGTAGCCAAGCGCGTTTTTGAAATCAAGATAGATTGTGAAAGTAAGCTATTCGTACCTGATGCTTTCACACCCAACGACGATAACTTAAACCCCACTTTAAAACTTTTTGGTGAATACGTAGGCAAGTTGGATTTCAAAATCTACAACCGTTGGGGCGAAGTCGTCTTCACAGGCTCAAAAATTACAGATGCATGGGACGGCAAAATAGCCCAAAAACCCGCCCCCGCAGGTGTGTATATATGGCAGGCAAGTTATGAGAATCTGGCAGTCCGCGATACGCGCGTTCGTAGGCAAGGTAAGATTGTGTTGATACGATAAGCCTTTTTGCGCCTCGTCTAAACTCAAAATATGGTACAAAAATATGCCTATATTATTTTTTACACTTTCCCTATAGAAATATTAGCGTTTTTTGTTTAACTTTGCCGTTCTTTAATTTATCTCCTTAGTTTTATGTTTGAAGAACTTTCAAAGTATATCAACAAATCAGTCGCTTTGTTGCTGAAGAATGGCAAAGAAAAAAAAGGGCGTATCGTCTTTTTGGACAGTGATGACCAAACTATTACTTTCGAAGACGAAAGTACATTGGCTATCTCTTTTGTAAAAAGTATAGGTGGCACAGATAGCGTACAGACGACTCCCCAGCCACAACTTGTGCAGGAAAAGCCCGCTGACTTGCCTACCCCCATAGAGGAGCCTGCCCCCGCACCTGTAGTCCTTATCCCTGAAACGCCTCCTGAAATTATAGAGAAAGCGAACCAAATCAAACAACAGCACGAAGATAGCATAGCCGAAGCACAACTTTTGCTGAAAGCACCCGAACTGAGTGGTATGCCTGCCGAGATAAAAGACATAGATGGCATAGGCAAAAGTGATGAAGCAAAACTTTGGACAAATATTCTGAATCAATACAATGATGGGGTAAGGCTCGGCAAATTTGCGACTGATGTGGACAAAGTAGAAAAGATATTGGTACACATCAATTCGCTGGCAAGTAGCCCTTATTTACAAAATTTTATAGCTATTCCACAACTTTTGGGCTACCTAACCTTCATGCAAGGGCAGAAAAAAGAAGCACTTGAGTACATCAAACAAGTCATCAAGGTAGAAGACAGCCCTGAGCATTGGATTACGCTCGGTGCGGTGGCACTTGAAGCAGGAGAGCATGAGTTGGCATTTTTCACCTTAAAGAAGCTATTTTTTAAGGTAAATTTTACCGAAACTGCCTATAAAAATATCTGGCACAAGTTTCTTGAGCTAATCATCAGCATGAAAGCCTACAATGACTTTTTTATGATTTTTAGTAGCAAGTATCGCCAATTTTCTGAAGCCGAAAGGACAGGAATATTTGAAGCAGTGGTCTATTTTTTATTGAAAAATCGCCAACGCAAAGATGCCCAAGACTTGCTCCTTGCCTCCCAAAAGACAGGTGCAGACCACAAGCAAATCGCGCTTGATATGCTCAAAAAATTAGGACAGCCCGACCGAGAATATGAGCCTGAACCAGTCATCATACAAGAAGTAGCCACACCTACTGAAACTTTGCCCAAAAAAGAGATTATTAACTTGCCTCCCCCAACGCCCCGCAAAGCAAAAGTAAGCCTCAGTGAAGTGGCAAGTATAGTGTCCGAATATACTTTTAGCAGTAATATCATCAACCTAAAAGACAACTATGGCTTTATCAAATATGGCACAAATAACTTATTCTTTTATGGCAATGACTTGGTAAATTGTACTTTTGCAGAGCTTTCTGAAGGTGATGCGGTAGAGTTCAAACTGAAAAAAGGCGTGAAAGGTTCAGACGTAGCAGGTGAGGTGCGCCTTATCGGAGAACCCAAAAGAAATTTAGATGGCACTTTGAAAAGTTTGAGAAAATAAAGAAAATTACGATTTACGATTTACGATTCACGATTTTAGGTATTTGATGAATAGGCTTCTTTCAAAACAGTTTGCTAAGAAGTCTATTTCTCGTTTTAGCTTATTTTATGTTTGATACTGCATTAAAAAAAGAAACTGCCGTACTGGTGGCATTGATTACAGACCAGCAAGACGAACCGACTACGCAAGTCTATCTTGATGAGTTGGCTTTTTTGGCTACTACGTTGGATATACAAGTGCTGAAATCGTTTACACAACGACTGCCACGCCCGCATGGGGCTACCTTCGTAGGCAAGGGCAAATTGGAGGAAATCGTGGAATATGTAAGGGTACACAACGTAGATATGCTTATCTTTGATGATGACCTTGCGCCCTCACAAGTGCGAAATCTTGAGAAAGAACTGAATGGAGAAACAGTGGAAAATGCCAAAATAAAAATACTCGACCGAAGCCTACTGATATTGGATATATTCGCACACCGCGCCAAAACTACCCAAGCAAATACGCAAGTAGAGCTGGCGCAATACCAATACCTTCTCCCAAGACTTACCCGTATGTGGTCGCACCTCTCGAAGCAAAAAGGGGGAATTGGTATGCGCGGACCTGGTGAAAAAGAACTCGAAACAGACCGCCGTATCGTGAAAGATAAAATTGCTATTTTGCGTGATAAACTCCTGAAAATAGAACAACAAAGTGCCACAAGACGCAAAGCACGTGAGCGTATGGTGCGGGTAGCGTTGGTGGGTTATACGAATGTAGGCAAGTCGACACTTATGCGCCTGCTCTCCAAGTCTGATGTATTCGCGGAGAATAAGCTGTTTGCTACTGTAGATTCTACTGTCCGCAAGGTGGTCATCAATGAAGTACCTTTCCTGCTTACAGATACGGTGGGTTTTATCCGAAAACTGCCCACGCTTTTGATAGAGAGTTTTAAATCTACACTGGCAGAGATAGTAGAAGCCGACATTTTGTTGCACGTAGCTGACCTCTCAAGTCCGCATTGCTACGAACAAATAGACATCGTAAATCAAACACTACAAGAAATAGGGGCAGGCGATAAGCCGACTATCATAGCCTTCAATAAAGCCGACCTTGTGAATCCTGACGAAGAAGTTTCGACTGAAAAAGAATATAACTTTCAGCACGCTATCCGCATCTCGGCACTTGAAAGGCAAAATACAGAACAGCTCCGCCAACTGATATACAAGCTCTCTGCTGAAAAATTTTATGAAATTTATCCTAATTTTTTATTAGAAAACTAAATAATAAATAAGACTGCGAATAAATAAGGTTCTTCGAAAATTATTGTGGAGGCAAAACTGTAGAACAGGCTTCCAGCCTGTTCTTTCAAATGATGAACAGGCTGGAAGCCTGTTCTACAGAATATTCCGCAATAATTTTTTAAGAACTGTTATTTTTTACCCTTGCCTGCCAGAGTGTAGTAGTGGTCAGTCTTTCTCATTTGTTCGCGTTTTTTTTCGGATTGACAACCGAAAAAACGAATAATTAGCAAAGCCTGACCAGTAGGCAGGCAAGGTTGTTTTGATGGATAATAGCACTAATCCAGCGGCGGAAGTCCCATATCAGCCAATTTCTTGAGCAAAGCCTGTACTTTTGCTTCCGCTTCATCCGCACGTTTGGCTTCTTCGTCCGCTCGTTTAGCTTCTTCGTCTGCACGTTTAGCTTCAGCAAGTTTAGCTTCCTCAGCTTCGTCTGCACGTTTAGCTTCAGCAAGTTTAGCCTCCTCTGCATCGTCTGCACGTTTGGCTTCTTCTATGATGCCTTCTGCGCCTGTACGCATCAGCGTGCCTTCCCCATCACACCAACGAACAAATGGCGCGGACGCATTTTCAAAAAGCCCTTCCCACATCACCAAACCCAGCGTCAGTTCGGGCATATAGCAGTTTGTATCCATGTTGTAAGGCTCATATTTGCCATTCACAAGCTGAAAAACATTCAACTCCTTGTCGTACAACTCTTTGTACGGGTCGTGAATGAT
>JAAFJK010000346.1 GCA_013298105.1 Cytophagales bacterium | reverse complement strand
GAGTTGGTAAGTGCAGAGTTTTAACTATTCCTCACAACCTACTAATATTGTAACATTGACTGTTTTGGTGGTAGAGCCATTTGTGATACTGACAACGGCTGGGTATTTGCTTTGATTTGCAGAGGCACAAGCGAAACGACCAACTTCAAGACTATTGGTTATAGTTACTACTCCTGTAGAAGGGTTAATGGCTAAACCCGCCAATACATTCCCATTTGCGGGTGCGCCTTGTGAAGTGATGCTGTAAGCAAGTGTGCCTTTATTGGTGCTTGCTTTTATGGTACCTATTACTTGTCCATTACCAAAATCAACTCTTGAAAGGTCAATCGTCAAGTTTTCAGCATCAAGCACTTCAGGTTCGTCTTTTTTGCAGGCAGTAAGCCCTACCATTACCATCAGAAACGCCAAAAGCGTAAAGCGTAATTGTTTCATGTTAAAATTTATTTTAATTGTGATTTAATGATGCAAATGTAGTGAAGTGGTGCATACAATTTTTGGAAACTTTACGAAAATGCGTTTTGGCTTTATGAAAGTGCGCTTTCAGTTTACAAAGCAACTTGCCTGCCCGTATTTTACTTATACAAATTATAGATTTTTTGGATTGCGCCCAGCAGTTGTGGCAAATTTGCAGTGCCATAACGTTGCGAATCAATGAATAAGGTTTGATTTTCGAGTTTCAAAAATTGCCATGTGAAGCCATTGGTAACAGCCCCATGAATTATTTTGATGTCATTGCCTTTTTGTTCGTTGAAAATACGTGCCGCATACATTTCTGCACCACATTGCCCATACCAACTTTCCAATTTATCATCTTTTGCTTCAAAAATACAGACTATAGGCGAATCAAGTCCACCTGCATGGGGATTATTGGATATCAAAAAATCAGCAATGCCTTTTAAACCTCTTGAAGCATCTATATTGAATGTCAAGCCCGAAAGTGGTTTAAAGTTCTTGTTTTCATAATAAACTTCTGTTAAAATAGGCATAACTATCAGCTCAGACTTTGCTTTTTCATTCAGCATTGGGATAAGCATATTGCGGTCTAAAGTAGTCGTTAGCCAATCTGAGGGCAATACATCAACTACTATATCCAACATTTTTGATACATCTATTCGTTGGATTCCGCATACATTATAAAGGTCTTCTATGCCGTAGTATCGATACGAACTTGGTATTTTCATACATATTTTGTTTTTGCAAGGCAAAGATAGCTCTTTTTATGCGAAACACAAAGCCCTTGCAAAGTCGCAAAGACTTTGTAGAGGTTGTTCGTAAACTTTATGAAAATGCGGTTTCGGTTTACAAAGCACCTTGCCTGCCCATGCGCAGAGGGGCAGGCAAGGCATCAAAAAAACACAAAGTTGTGTGTACTTTCAAATATTTTGCCTATTTTTGGGCAAAATACATTTTTTATACTTTAGAACACACCCCAATAATATGAGTGCGCGTATCATATCCCTTGTAAACCACAAAGGCGGCGTAGGCAAAACGACTACCACGCTGAACGTAGGCAAGGCACTTTCGTTGCTCAATCAGCGCGTTTTGTTGATTGACATCGACCCCCAAGCCAATCTTTCCCAATCTGTAGGCATTGAAGATGCCGAAAAAAATGTCTATCATGTACTTTGCGACAAAGCCTCTCTGCCTATTCATTCACTTGAAAAAGGTTTTGACATCATTCCTGCGGGGCTTGACCTCTCAGGGGCAGAGCTAAAACTCATGACAGACATCAATGGCTACTTTCGCTTACGCGAGGCACTTGAGCCTGTATTAGAAAATTATGACTATGTGTTGATAGATTGCCCGCCGTCTTTGGGTGTGCTTACTATCAACGCGCTCATGGCGGCTAATGAGATAGTCATAGTTATTCAATCCCAGTATTTGGCTATCAAAGGACTGCAGACCATCAGCGAACTTGTGGCAGAGCTTCGCAAAAACTTGCATACAAGGCTTCGCATATCAGGTATGCTACTTACTCAAGTAAACCGTACTGTGGTAAGCAAAGCCATAGTAGAGGCTGTCCAGAAAGAACATAAAGAAAAAGTTTTTCAAACTGTTATCAGGCAAAATGTAAAAATAACAGAAGCCTCTACAGTATCCAAAGATATTTTTAGCTATGACGATACTTGTGCCGCTGCAGAAGATTACATGGCATTGGCAAAAGAAATCTTGAACTAATCCCAATCACTTATCTACAAATCAACCTTTATGGCAAAGAAAAATCCACTCGGAGAGCAAATAGGGAATGCTGTCAGGCAATCCAAAAGCACTGAAGATATTATCAAAGAAAATATCGTGATTTTGCCCGAATTGCAACGGCACATTCCACCACTTTCAGCAGAAGAATTTGCACAATTAGAACAAAATATTGTGGAAGAGGGCTGTAGAGATGCTATAGTGCTTTGGATAGTCAAAATAGAAAATGAAGCAAAGTATGTCCTTATAGATGGACACAATCGCTACAAAATATGCCAACACCACCAAAAAGATTTCCAAATACGTGTCCTCGAATTTGCTGACATCAGCTATGTCAAAAACTGGATGATAAACAACCAACTTGGCAAACGCAATGTAACAGAAGAAGTAAAAAGCTATCTCAGAGGACAACAATACACCCAGCAAAAAGACCACAGTAACTTCAAAGGCAATCAATTTACAAATGCGCCCAAAGAAGGAGAGGAGGACGAGAAAGATAAACCCAAGCAAAAAACCCACGAGCGACTTGCAGAACAACATCGCGTATCGCCCAAAACTATCCAACGAGATGAAAAATACAGCATGGGCTTGGATAGATTGGCAGGGCAAGACCAACAACTGAAGTGGAAAATCCTTCAACGCGACATTGTGATTCCAAAAAGCTATTTGGAAAATATAGCCGAAAAGTCTGAACAAGAAATAGAACAGCTCAGGGTATATCTAAAGGCGCATCAAGCCTTTCCTACCGATATGCCCAAAGAAGGAGAGCCAAAGCCAGAGGTAATCACAAAACAAACCCCTGCCCTCGAAGCACCAAAAGAAGAACCCAAAGAACTGCAAACATGGGACAAATGGGAAGTGGAACTTTTGCAAGCCTTCAAGAAACTGAAAAAGAAACGCAATTCGGAAGAACTTGAGCGCATCAAATCTGTTGTTGCACAGATAGAACAAGAGATGAAGCAATAAAAGCCTTGCCTGCCCAAGCTATGTATGGGCAGGCAAGTTTTTTCTGTGGTTTGTGTCCTCATGAACCAAAAAAACGCTTATTTTCAACGATTGTCAAGGTCTGCGACCATTGACAACGTTAAAAATAAGCATTTTTAAAAATATAGCAATTCGTACTTCAAACCTCTGACTTTAAACCTCTGTAGCTATAGTAATAAGTGTATTTTCTTCAAGCATCGCTTTGGGCTGAAATCCGATACTGTTTTTGGGTGTTATTTCGGGTTCGGTGGGTTGGGACATCTTGTCGAGGTGCTCGAATATAACGCCCAAATGGTCGTCATAGTCTTGGTTTTTGTGGTGTTGGGAGAGCGCGAAGTTTTTTAGTAGTTCTATATCGCGTTTGATTTCCAAGATGATGCTTTGTGTTACAGGTTGTTCTTGCAAGCGTTTTTTGTATTCCACGAATGTATTTACAATTACGTGGCAGATTTTGATAGCCGTTTCATTGGATTTTTGAAACGTGGTAGCGAGCATCAATATCCCATATTCGGTATAGACTTTTACGTTGGGCGAAGATTTGAAGCTCTGATTGTTCAAGCGCGGATTTTGGGCAATAAGTTGTTGCTTTTCCTCTTTGGTAAGGTCGAAGGCATAAAAATTGCCGACAAATTTTTCAGGATTGTTCTTTACTTTTCGATTTATCTCGGCAGTATCTTCTCCATAGAGTTCGGCAACATCTCTGTCGAGCATGACTTCGATGTCGCGTATGCGCAAAATGCGGTTTTCTGTTTCGGCTTGAATTGCTAAAATATCCATACAAATCAGATAATCAGGGGGTTATGTGAAATTTTTACATAACCTTTCATAAATAACTGATAATCAATGACTAAGGTTATGTAATTGATATTCAAAGATAAAGTATTTTTTGGAATATACAAAATATTTTGGCTTTTTTTTTTAACATCTGATATTTTCAGTGGCAGTATATTTGCCCTTGCCTGCCCTACCCCTTCAAAATCACTTCAAAACTAATTTTTAGGGCTAATATTTTTTTATTTCTTACGAATACCTTACATTTGTGGTGTTTGTTGTATGTTGGGCAGGCAAGGTAAAAGCATATTTCTTATTATATATGAAAAACTTATACCGTTTTACTTGCCTTTCTTTGTTATTTTTGGGTGGCTTTACCCTTCAAGTGAAGTCCCAATCCGTAGATTTTGTATCTACTATTACCCAAAATGGTTGCCAATTAGCCACATACGGTTTTGTGGCAACTTATACAGGACCAAGCAATCCACCTTCTTTACATTACCATTGGGACTTTGGCAACAGCACTACTTCGGGCGCACAACCCACTTTAGGATTGAATACTACCTCGCGTGCTTATATTGCGCCTGGTGTGTATGACGTTTTATTGCGTGTATATGATGGACCAAGTTTTGGCAGTACATTATTGGCAAGTAAGACTAAGCAAGTAGTAGTTTATACAAATATCATACCTACTTTTTCGGGACTACCTTTGAACGGGTGTATTCCGCAACAAGTTAATTTTGTAGATAATACGGTATATAATAGTCCCATAGTGGGCGCAGTGGATAGGCGTGTTTGGAATTTTGGAGATGGCAATACCACCACAATAGGCGCACCTACAGCTACAGTTTCTCATATTTATACAGTACCAGGCATTTATCAAGTTACCCTTACAGTTTATACAGATGCAGGTCCTTTAGAAGAATGTGCGGGGACGTTGGTGCGTACTTCTTATGTTACGGTGCGACACAAACCTATAGCCAATTTTACAGTTGCTTCTACACCACCCCCATGTAATTTACCTTATACAGCGAGTTTTACCAATACTTCTTCTATAGCCAGCTTGCCTCCGCCAGCAGGCTCTATTGCTTTGTATGAATGGACGTTTTTTGATACCAATGGCACAACAGTTTTAGGTACTTCCACCAACACAAACCCTACTTTTAGTTACAATGCCTTTGGCACTTATCCTGTCAAATTGCGTGTTACATCTTCTACAGGTTGTAGAGATAGTCTTACAGTTTCGAATGCAGTCGTATTGACAAATCCTGTAGCAGACTTCAATCCACTCACACCAAATTCTTGCGTTAATACTTCAGTAAATTTCAATGACAATTCTACATCAGGTGCTTCTTCTTATAGTTGGAATTTTGGTTCAGGTGCAACGCCTGCTACAGCTACAGGTACAAGCCCCAATGTAACATTTACTACAGCAGGTTTGCGCAATGTTACATTAAACGTTACGTATCCTAATGGTTGTGTGAGAACAGTTGTAAAACCTTACACAGTCATTGCGGCACCTGTAGCGGATTTTAGCAACTCGCCTGTAGGTGTTTATTGTAGTATTCCACAAGCTGTAAATTTTACACCTTTGTTTGCCAACAATCCTAACTATAGTTATGTTTGGAATTTTGGAGAAACTAACAATGTGGGTGTAAATCCTGGACCTATCAGCACAGCTTACAATCCTTCGAATACTTTTGATTTATATGGTACTTACAATGTTTCTTTTACAGTAACAGATAATTTAACGGGTTGTAGCAATACTATAGTAAAAGTGCTTACAATTTCAGAGCCTATCGCGGCAATGAATGTATTGACTATGAATAATTTTGGTTGCAATCCTTTGACTATCAATTTTGGTTTATCGGGTTCAGCTACAGAAGGCATCAGTCGTTACTTGATAGATTTTAATGGAGATGGCACACCTGAAGTAGATGTGCAATCGCCACCTCAACCTTTTCCTTTGAATATCCCTGCTACCATAAGTCATACTTATACTACAGGTGGTACATTCAACCCTACTTTTGAAATCAGAACACCGAGTGGTTGTGTGCGCAAAGTAAATGCAAACCGTTCTATTTTTGTGGGTGCGCCTTTGACTATTACAGGTGCGGGCATTTCAGGAGCAGGTGCAACAGGTTGCACAGGCTTAACTACTGTTACGCCTACTTTTGGTGCAGGACCTGTAGCTGATAGCATTGTGGTAGATTTTGGTGGGGGAGTAATAATAGCTGACGCTACGCCACCTTTCAGTGCGAGCAACACTTATAATACTACAGGCACTAAAAACTATTCTGTGATAGCGTATTACAATGGCTGTCCCATGACTACAGCTTTTGGTGGCAGTTTCAATATTGCAGGACCTTTTGCGGCACTGAATGTGTTAGCTCCCAATTTGTGTAATGGAGGCACTACAGCCAATTTCACTACAGCAGGAACTATAGCCGCTACATCAGGACCTGCTATTTATACTTTGGATTATGGAGATGGGTCGTTGTCTGTAAGTAGTTCAAATGTTACGGTCTTGAACGGTCCTTATACTTTTCCTGGACCTGGCACTTATACAGTTACACTAACAGCAACTGAGGGTGCTTGTACAAGTTCAGCGACTCAGGTTGTAACCATATCTGTAGCGGCGGCGGCAAGTTTCACTACCAGCACAACACCTGCGTGTTCCATCAATGGGGTAAATTTCACAAGTACTTCTACAAGTTTGGCACCAGGCGTAACGATTACGGCTTATCAATGGTATTTTGCAGATGGGAATGTTACGTCGTTCTTGCCTG
>JAAFJK010000462.1 GCA_013298105.1 Cytophagales bacterium | reverse complement strand
CCAAAAAAAGGGGGGTAACAAAAGGGTAACATGCGCATTTAACAAGGAACAGGGAACATTTATCGCAACTATTTAGCTCATAACCCGCGAAGGGAAATGTTTTTAGGAATAAAAAGCCCCTCTCCAAATTGGATAGGGGTAGCTTTGGTTACAGAAGTTAGGGGGCTTTTGGTGGCTTTACTTATGACACAAATGGAAAGCTATAAGGCAGATTTAGTTCTTTGTGTATATGTTCTTTCACACGCTCCAGAATATAGACCATAGCGTTCATGTCGTCTGTTTGGGTAGCATCATACGCCCTGCTTACGCCATATTCCTTGCCTACCAACGCCACAAAAAACCAAAACCTGCCTAACGTATAACAACCATAAATAGGCTTTTGTGGCGCATCATTCATGATTTGGGCATCTACCATAGCTATCAGTAGTTGCCCTAAAGGGTCATTCCCTGAAGTTTTTTCAGCTTTGTACTCTTGTAAAAAAAAGAAAGGCTTTTTAGGGATTTGCTTTCCTGTGGATACAAACCATTCCACTTTACCACTCGCTTCTACGGTGGGCGTTTCTAATTTAAATAACCTTTGGCTAAAAATGCGGTAGTGAGGGTAATTGTTAAAATCTATTTCACCCAAAAATAAGGAGAGAAATAAAATCTTTAGCTCATCTTCTTGCCAAACATTTACATTTTTTGCTAAAGAAAGGCGCAGTTTTTCAAAACGTGCTGTGAGTACATACATTGTTGGCACATCAAGCCAAGTGAGCAGAGCAGGCAAATTGTCTTCAGGCAAGATACCAAACTCCGTTTCTACTTCTTCAAAATTCCATTGTTCAAAAGGTCGCTTTATCATCATTTTAAGTGTTTTATGGTTTCAAATGGCTCGCTCAAAAAGCTCGTAATCTTTTTGTCTTTGGCAGTCATATTCAGTCCCAAAAGATGAATTTCCTTGCCTGCCTGTAGGTAAGGTGTGGCGTAACCCTTGTCTTTGATTTGCTGGATAGCGATTTCTGCCGATTCGTTCAATTTGAACTCTAAGATATAGATAGCGTGTTCGAAGAAAATCACTGCATCAGCTCTGCCTTTGGCTTGGCTCACTTCAGCCCTGATGTCTATGCCCATCAGTTGCAAAGTGATAAATACAAGCGAATGATAATATGCCTCTTGGTTTTCAATAAAAATCTGGTAGGGAATACTGGCAAAAATGACATTGAAAATAGTTACAAATTCCTCCATGTCGCCTTCGCGTAGGGCTTTGGTAAGTTTGCTGGCACGTGGTTTTACATCACTGAGTTGGTAGTTGCGACTGTACTCCATGAACAAATATTGCAACAGCGCGTCCCGCACTTCTTTGTTTGGGTAGGCAAGGGTGTAAATGGGAAGGTCATTTTGATAACGAATATCTTTGATAGTAATGTAGCCCGTTTGAAAAAGCAACGCTTTCCAATCAATATTTTCAATCGAGGTAGAAGAAAGTCCAAATTGCTCGACCTCCAAAGCGTCAAAATCATATTCAAAATTTTGGTGCAACAGTTTGGTTAAAAACGTGGGCGTACCTGTTTCGAACCAATAATTATAAAAATTTCTTGCACTACAAAAACTCATGAACGAAAACGGATTATAGACAAACGTTTTGTTGTCCCAAGTGTAGCCATTGTACCATTTTTTTACTTTAGGCATCAATTCCTCGTAGGTTATTTCATAATCTTGAGCCACCTTTTCCAAATGTGCAGGAAAATAAAATTCAAGTTCTTCTTGAGTATAGCCCAACATTCCTGCGAAATCTTTTTCTAAAGTAATATCTTTCAAATGATTCAAATCCGAAAAAACAGACATTTTGCTAAATCTTGAAACACCTGTCAAAAAACAAAAACGAATATTTTTGCCCATAGATTTAATAACGCCATAAAAGTTCTTGAGCGTTTGTCGGTTCTCTTCAGCCTGCGACATCTTGTCCAAATAGTCGTGGATAGGTTTGTCATATTCATCTATCAAAATCACTACATTTTTGCCTGTTTTTTGTTTTATTTTTTTGATTACATCTACGAATAAATCTTTTGGATTCTCACCTTTTATGGTTACATCAAAATCTGCTGCCTTAGATAGCAAATCTTGTGTTAAGGCGTACTGCAATGTTTGGTCATGGTAGTCCAGCAAACTCATATCAAAGAACAAAATCGGATAAGTTTCCCAATTTGTAACCTTATCTGCTATCCACAAACCCTCGAAAAGTTCTTGCCTGCCTTCAAAATAGGCTTCTAATGTACTCAAAAGCAAGGATTTCCCAAACCTACGTGGGCGTGAGAGGAAGTAATATTGTGAAGGCGATGTAACAAGCTGATGCAAATAAGATGTTTTATCTACATAAAGTGCGTGGCTTTCAATAAGATTGCCAAAAGACTGCTGTCCTATAGGTAAACCTTTCATAATTAAGTAAAATATTTTTTGCAAATATACAGAAATTGTCAAACTAAAACCCATTCAAAAAATTATCCAATTCATCTGTAGCACCCAAGCCGAGTTTTTTCTTCAGGCGATTGCGGGCTACCTTTACTGCCTCTACATTGACTTTCGAGAATTGGGCAATCTCTTTGCGCGAAAGATTCATTTTGATATACACACATTGGCGCAAGTCGTTGGGCGTAAGGTCAGGAAATTGCGCCTTCAGGCTTTGTAAAAAATGAGGCGATACTTCTTCAAAACGTCTTTTGAAGTCGTCCCAATTCGTTTCAAAAAAATCATTCTCTCGCAGGCTATTGCGTAAACTGCGCAAACTATTTTTGGTTTCTTCAGGCAAGTCTTGGCGTAAAAGCGGGTTTATTTCTGAGTTTAACTGCTCCAGAAGTTCGTTTTTTTGAATAATGTGCATCGTGCTGGTGGTCAGTTCGCGTGCTTTGAGGGCGTTTTCCTCCTCCAAAAGTTCATTCAAAAGATTTTGATTTTCGATAGTGAGGTATTGCTCTTGCAATTTGCTTTCTGCCAACTTGAGCCTTTGCTTCCAAAGAATCCACACACCCACCACAAAAACAGCCATAAAAACAGCTAATACAGCCCACAGCCACGTCCAGAGTATCGTGATTTCTTGTTTTTGCGTCAATTCGCGTATTTGTTGGGCGTGTTGTTCGATTTCGTGCAAGACCTTCAAGCCATTCAGTTGTAGGCGCGAGCCTTCATTGGCAATTTGTTCTTTGAGGCGTGTGTATTTTTCATAATATTCATACACTTTTTCGGGTTCGTTTTGGATTTTATACCAATCCGTATAAGCCAACAAGATATGCGATTTATTCAAAGGCAGTTTGAGCGAGTCGCATATCAGCAGATTTTTATCCAACAGTGCCTTTGCTTTCGCAAGGTCGCGCTTTTGGGCAATCATCAGCGTAGCTATATTTATAAGGGTGGTGTTTTTGGTAATCTTGCCTCCCCTGCCTTCCTCTATCGCGGGCAGGTAGGCAAGGAGCGTATCTAAGTCTTGCCTACTTACCTGCTCGCCACTGCGAAAACGAAAAAAGTGCAACCGCGCCAAAGCCGAAGCTATGTGGTCTTTTGCTTGGATTTTTTGGTATGCCTCTGAAGCCTCTTTTGCAAAATTGATGGCTTCCTTCGACCTACCTAAGAGCTGATGCATCTCTGAGAGTTGCATCAATATTTTGCCTATAGTTATGTAATCTTTTTGTTCAAGGGCTATTTTTTGTGCTTGTTCTAAATAAGAAGTTGCGGCTTCGTGTTGATACAAGTCCATGTATATCAAGCCTAAATTATGCAAGGCTTTGCTTTCCAATAATTTGTCTTTTTCTTTTTGAATGGCAGGCAAGAGCGTTTGATACTGTTGGATTGCCTGCACAATTTTCTTTTGCTTTATGTATAAAAGACCTAAGCTGAACTCTATCGAGAGGCATTCAGCAGTCAAATTATTTTTTTTGGCTATTCTCAACGCAAGGTTGATGTGCTTTTGGGCAGTATCCAACTGCATTTCTTTTAAGGCAGTGATGAACTTGACTTGATGATAACTCAGCCAAAGCGTATCGGCTGATTGTTTTTTTTGTAGGCAAGTTTCATAGTTTTTCAGCCATGTTTGCAGTGCTTTTTGGGGTTTTGACTCTTTGAGAAAGGCTTGCGCCTGTTCATAAAATAAGCCACAATCTTGTGTATAGACTATTGTGGGGCTTAGGTAGGCAAGAAAAGTAATAATTGCAAATATAGTTTTGTAAAATTTCATCTTTTAGGCAGTATCTTACAGCAAAGATAAATAAAATAAATGTGCTTTTCAAAAATTGTAGCGGGATTTATTCGTGGTACTGAAAATTAAGAGGAGCGCGTGGAAGCACGCGCTTCGAACCATATTTTATATTTAGTTTCAGACTGGTGTACAATTTGTTATTTCGTATTTTTTATTTTCAATGGTTGCAAACCTTGACAAGCGTTGAAAATAAAAAATAATCGGCTTATTTTTCTTTTTTGTACGATTGTCAAGGTCTTCGACCACTCGCAACGTTGAAAATAAAAAATTGCGGAATATTCTGTAGAACAGGCTTCCAGCCTGTTCTACAGTTTTACCTCCGCAACAACTTTTGAAGAACCAAAAATACCCTACTGGCGCAAGCATCTACGCTTGTGCCTAAATAACTGAAGCGTCCACGCTTCCGCGTAAGCGTAAAAACTGCAATCTTTCACAATACTTTGACTATCAGATATTTTCATTTGGATTGGTTTTGTGTTACA
>JAAFJK010000658.1 GCA_013298105.1 Cytophagales bacterium | reverse complement strand
TTTGGTACAAATCATCAGACAAAACAGGGTGCAAAAGAAAATCAGTACGCAGTTGGCGCAAACTAACCAAGAAGTAGAAAAAAAATCAGCCGAGATGCAAGCCCTCAATGGCGAACTTAACTCTACAGTACGCGAACTTAGCGATACTATAGACATGGTTGACCAACAAAAACAACTCATAGAACTTGCCAATCAACGTATGCACGATAGCATCAAGTATGGCAAAAAAATACAAGAAGCAATCTTGCCCACCCAAGAAGAATTGACAGGATTTCAGGATAGTTTTGTGGTCTATATGCCACGTGATACGGTTTCTGGAGATTTTTATTGGTACTATAAACTCAACGAAAGTACACAATACATAGCCGCAGTAGATTGCACAGGGCATGGCGTACCGGGTGCGTTTATGAGTATGATAGGTTATTCGCTCTTGAATCAAATCATCAGTGAAATGCACATCACCTTGCCTGCCGAGATACTCCGCAACCTCGACTTGGGTATAGTGCAAGGACTTCGACAAACCAATAACCACAATGCAGACGGCATGGACGTATGCCTATGTAGAGTGGAAAAACAAGCGGGAGAAAAGTTTTGGGTGGACTTTGCAGGGGCAAAAAGACCACTATTTTATGCCGAAAATGAAATTATCCAACTGATGCGCCCTTCAAGAGAATCTATAGGAGGCATCATAGCAGGTGCTGAAAAACCGTTTACGAGTCAGCGCGTAGAGTTGCATAAAGATGATGTGCTGTACCTTACCACAGATGGATTCACAGATAATCCAAACAAAAACCGCAAAAGATTTGGCGAAGAACGTTTGGCAAAGCTCCTCCAAGCCATCGTTTCACACGATATGCAAACCCAACGCGAGCTTTTGGTAAGTGCTTATCAAACGCACCAAGAAGGCACTGTACAGCGTGATGACATCACTGTAGTAGGCATTAGGCTATAAGAGGCAGGCTGTTTTTTAATTATTTGATACCTTACAACTCCTCTGATGAAGACATATCAAAATTTTGAAGAAATATGGCAGGATTATCCAAATGCTTGTGCAGTACATATCGATAAACTATACAGCCAACACAGCCAACAGATAGAAATTAGAATAAGCGAAGATATAAAATATTTTGGAACACGCTCGTGGGGCTTGTACCTCTATGACGGCTGGAATCTGCTCGATACAGTAGATAGTGAAGATTGGCTTTTTACTGTTTTTCAGCAACCACACCTCAAAGCTATTAGTATTGCGCTTCGTCAATCTATATCGCCTGATATTTTTGATAAAATTACCCTCAAAAACACAAAAAATCTGGAAAAACTCCGCTTTACTGCAAGTACCGTTTGTAAAAAACTTACCTTGCCTGAACTCCCTTGCTTGAATACATTGCAGTTAGGAAATTTTGAAGTTATAGATTTGGTAGGCAAGTTGCAGAAACTTCAGCATTTACACCTTTCGAAAATAGCGAGCCTCGACTTGCCTGCCCTCCTCACTAACCTGAATCCACAAACATTACAACACCTACAGGTAGAAAACGTAGGCAAGTTGCAGTTTTTTCCTAACTTGGGCAAAATCAAAAAAAACACGCCCTTGCCTGCCTTTACAGGTTTTCAAGACTTTCAGCAACTTACGCATTTGGGGCTTTCGCACAACAAAATACAGGGGCTGCCTTTCGAGCTTAGTGCGCTTAGTCAGCTAAAAAGCATAGATTTATCTGCCAATCCGCTTACTGTATTTCCACATGATTTTTTATACTTGCCTGCCCTCACTGCGCTGGATATATCCAAAACGAACCTAACTAAAAGTCAAGAAGTACGTACTGGAGCTGAACTTATCAAACTCAAACAATATTTTGAGAAAAAAAATATAGCCCACGAAGACAGAAATACACTTTTTAAAATTCTGCAACAAGACGCGGAGGTAGGCAAGGCACTTACTATTCCCACACTTTTACGCCTCTCTACCCTTACCACGCATACAGGAATTTTGAAAAAAATAAACGCCCTGTGTGAAAAAAAACAAACGCAAAACCCCTTTCAAAACGCCCAAAAAATCAAAAATATAGCCATTATCGGCAAAATGCCTGCTATGAGTTTTGATAGCCTGAAAGACTTTTTTGATACGCACGAAGTAAAAATAACCCCAAAAATAACCCAAGAAACCGAAATAGTCTGTGTAGGTGAAAAACCTACCGAGCTTCAGGTCGAGCTATTGCTACAAAAAAACTTGCCTACCGCTTTTGCTTTTCAGCTCAAAAAGTACATGGAAGACCTTGAAACGCCGTACTTGACTATCTCTGAACCCGAAATAACCCAAAACCTTGAAACGCTTTTGTTGAGTGAGGACGAAACGAATGTCTTGCTTGCACTCCAAATGCTCAAAAATGGAGGAATGCCTGACATGGTGTTTGAGTTTTTGTGCTTAAAGCTAATTGATAAAACATGGGATTGTAAAAAAGAACTGCTCAAGCTATTAGAAAAGTACAGCACGCCTGCTCAATTTATACTTTTGAAAAAAGTAAGCCTTGGAAATAAAAAAATGAGTGAACGCTTACACCTTCTTTTTCAATCGCCTGATTTTGAACAAACTAATCTCATTCGTGCTTCTTTCAAAT
>JAAFJK010000768.1 GCA_013298105.1 Cytophagales bacterium | reverse complement strand
ACAGAGTCCAATTTTTGAAAAGCCTTTCGCGTAGAATCGTCTGCTTCTTTAGGCTGACTGCTGTAAGGCTTAGGCAAAATATCAATAGGATACCAAACATCTAATATGATGGCTTTTTTGTCCAAAAGCGTATGTACGTGCGCATAGTCTTGGTCAAGAAAAAGGATATTGATATAGTTTTTGAACTGTCGCCTACGTTCATAATCTCCACCACCTCCGCCTTGCCCTTGCTGGGTATTATTGGAATAAGAAGGTGCGACAGGCTTCAAGTTTTTATTGACATTTGTGTCCAAACTAATGGGCGAAACCTCCATGACATAGTATGGAAATTCCTTGATTTTGTGAGGATTGCCGTAAGAGATACTCTGAAGTGGCGCATCTTTGGGCAGTCCTTCGGCTGTCTGGTGTGGTTTGCCAATCATGACGCTTCTGCTGTCTTCGCGCCTTGCAGTGGACTGTGATATGACTCTAAAAACTTGGACTAATATGACCAAAACAAAGATGCCACAAGCCACCAAAATAAAAATATACTTGAGTTTCATAAGAAAATATTTAAATTTATGCTTTGCTTACAGTACGTTGCTCTATGCGTTTTTCATAGTCTTTGCCCTGAAAAATACGCTGAATGAATACGCCTTGCGTGTGTATATGATTGGGGTCAAGCTCGCCTACAGGCACGAGTTCCTCTACTTCAGCTATCGTAATCTTGCCTGCGGTAGCCATCATAGGGTTGAAGTTGCGGGCAGTGCCTCTGTAGATGAGGTTGCCTGCTGTATCACCTTTCCACGCCTTTACGATAGCAAAGTCTGCACGAAGCCATTGCTCCATGACATACATTTTACCTTCTATTTCGCGTGTTTCCTTGCCTACCGCGACCTCTGTGCCATAGCCTGCGGGCGTAAAAAAGGCAGGTATGCCCGCACCTCCTGCCCTACAACGCTCAGCAAGCGTGCCTTGTGGGATAAGCTCGACTTCAAGCTCTCCTGAAAGAAGTTGGCGTTCAAACTCCTTATTCTCGCCTACATACGAAGAAATCATTTTGCGGACTTGGCGTTGCTGGAGCATCAGCCCAATCCCAAAATCATCTACGCCTGCATTGTTGGAGATGCAGGTAAGGTTTTTGATGCCTTTTTTGACCAAAGCGGCTATGCTGTTTTCGGGTATCCCACACAGCCCAAAGCCACCTAACATCAATGTCGCGCCATCTTGTATATCTGCGATGGCTTCTTCTGCGTTTGTTACAACTTTATTTATCATTTGATTTTGTTTTACATTTTTTAATTTCTTTGTGCTATGCGCAATTTCGCGCTTCGGGCGCGTGAATTGGAGGCAAGTTCGGCTTCTGTGGCAGTAATAGGTTTGCGGTTGATAGCCTGAAAAGGGACATAAAAATTGCCGTAAATGTCTTTTTCTACTTCGCCTTCGAGTTTGCCTTTTTGTATAAAGTTCTTGACGAGCCTGTCTTCAAGCGAATGGTAGGTAAGTACCACGAGCCGCCCGCCCTCTTTGATGCACTCTGTAGTTTGCAATATCATCTCCTCAAGGGCTTTTAGTTCATCATTGACTTCTATGCGCAATGCCTGAAAAACTTGCGCTAAGTATTGGGTTTGTTTTTTGTGGGGCGCGTGCTTTAGGCAGATTTCTTTGAGTGCTTGTATGGTTTGGATAGGCTCGCTGATACGCGCACGCAAAAGGCTGTTTACCAATGCTTTGGCGTTGTTTATTTCGCCATATTGATAAAACAAATACAATAGCTTTTCTTCAGGATATTTTGCCAATATTTCTTGGGCAGAGAGGGCATCTTGTTGATTCATGCGCATATCGAGCGCACCCTCAAATCGGATAGAAAATCCGCGCGTGGGTGTGTCAAACTGATGGGAAGAAACGCCCAAATCTGCCAAAATACCATCTACTGTTTGAATCCCATGCACCCTCAAATAGCGTTTGAAATGCCTAAAATTGCCGTCTATAAACTTAAAATGTGGACTATCTATTTTTTCAGCTTCTTTGCCTGCATCTTCGTCTTGGTCAAAGGCAAAGAGTTTGCCCTTGCCTGCCAACCGCTCAAGGATAGCTTTGGAGTGTCCGCCTCCGCCAAAAGTAAGGTCGAGATAAGTTCCTTCGGGCTTGATATCAAGCCCTTCTATGCACGCTGAAAGCATGACAGGATTGTGGTAAGTCATATAGAGAGCAAAGATAGCTTTTTTTTTAAAAAGTTATCAATCTAAAAGAAATAACTATAGCTTTTTTAAGAAATGAGCGCAAACGCAGGAAATTACTCCTCCTGTATTTTTTCAAGTGATAGGCTTATTTGTTGTGCTGAATGCAGTGAAGTACCTCGTTGTTAATCAATAATTTGTGAACGAAAAGTAACAAAAATTAGTAACTATTTAGCCCCCAGCCCCAAAGGGGAGTTTTTTGTGTAAGTTTGCATTTAAACTTGCCTACCAAAACACTAAAATAGGCGAAAATTTGAGATAATTCTCCCCTTTGGGGCAGGGGGCTAAATAGTTATGAATCAGCTTAAATACAAACGCAATGCCTCCACATCTGTATTTTTTTGGTATAATGTGGCGGGCAAATTTTCGATAGGATTGTCGCGCATTTCAAGCTCAGTCAGGGCAGGCAAGTGCTTCAAAAAATCCGTTGGAAAATGCGTAATTTGATTGTCATTCAAGCGCAAAAGCCTCAGTTCTTGGGCGGTTAGGGTAGGCAAGGTTTGTATTTGGTTCTCACTCGCGTCTAAAATGCCCAACGCAGGCAAGGTTTGTAGGCAAGCTATATCCGTTATTTGGTTTCGGTCTATACTTAACTGCCCCAATTTTTTTAGGTTTTGTAAAATGCTGATGTCCTTGATTTGATTGATGCTTATACTCAATGATTCCAACTCTATCAAATTTTCCAAAGGCGTAATATCTTCTATCTCGTTCATACCCAAATCCAATATATGCAACTTAGTAAGATTGCGCAAGGGCGTGATGTCCTTTTTCCCATAACCAAAAGCATACAAGGCAGTTAGGTTTGTCAATTTTTCCAAAAAACTGAATTGTTGCAATACATCAGTTCCAGCAACGCACAATATTTCCAAAGCCACGTTGTTTTTCAAAGGTTCGGTATCTTTGATGCGATTGTAAGAAAGATCCAACGTTTTCAAATTTTGAAGGTTAGCTACAACCTCTATATTTTCTACTTGATTGTAGTCTAAAAAAAGGTCTTCCAAAAGCGTTAATTGGCGCAAAGGTTCAAGGTTGCTCACATCATTACTGTTCAAATCCAAGACTTTTAATTGGTGCAAATTTCGCAATCCTTCAATATCCACAATAGTATTGGAGGGTAGATACAATTCCTCCAAATTCGTGAGGTTTGCCAGCACGTTACAGTTTTCCCAAGCACTAAAACCCACATACAAAATGTGCAGGTTTGTAAAGTTTTTGAGAAAGGAAAAGTCCAGTGTTTTGAACTCTCTCATGTACAGCTTCTCCAAATGCGTACATTGGGTAAGCAGTTCATACTCCCCTGTTTGCAACTCATAGTTGCATATATCCAATTCTGATGCTTTGGTGGCTAAATTTTCTGCAATGATACTCATATTTTTGGTTAAAAGGTTTTGAAAAAGTATTATTTTTTCTTGCCTGCCTCTGCAAATAACTGCACAACTAAAAATTCGAAACTAGGCACGTAATCTATGTTTATTGATTTGCGGTCTAATAAAAAGTAAATCTCTGATAGTCAATATTTTATCAATCAATTTTTCTGCCATAGCCGCCGAGACTTGTGCATATTTTTGCTTAAAACGCGCTACAATTGGGTTAATACAACGTTTTAATGCCTCCACAGGCTGACAATAATTGAATACTTGTGCTGTGAATGAAATCATGGCATCATGAAAAATAGCTTTTTTTGAAAAGCATAAAGTCTTGCGAATTAGTCTTGCACAACACAAACGGAATTTGCCATTTCCACTCTCTACATAATCTGTATTGATATGTTTAGAGCGTTCAGCTTGGGCATAATGTGCTTCTATATCCTCCTTTTTGCCATAGACAATCTTTTCGCCTATCTCAATAATTTTGCCTTTATCATTACGTTTTTTAATCACTTGCACATAGCGAAGCGTATCTTTTGGAACTAAATAAGCGAGTGGATAGCGTCCCCTACCCGCATAAGGTGGTCTAAATTCTTCGCCATAATGCGCTAAGAGGGCTTTTTCATAAAACCAATCATCAGAAGCAAATAAAGGGGCAGCACCATCACTATGGGCTTTAACCTCGCCTATAAATTCGGTTGCACTTTCCAAAGTCCGTTTCCCATGATAAACCGTATGGACAAAACTGCTATCTGGACAAATGGCTGCAAAAGTCCACCTATCGCCTTGATTAGCTGATACGTCTAAGTCCAATAATGCCTCCGCTTTTTCTTCTTCACTTAAATTATCGTTTTTTTTTTGATATAAGACCAAAATTCGTCTATTTGAACCTCAGTCAACTTCATGTCTTTTTGCATATAGGACGTAAAGGCACTTACTTGGGTAGATGCCAAGACTATCCAAGTATGTAAAGTTTTGCCACCTACTTTTTCATTGCGGCACACCGCATTCATACCTGTACCACTTGATAAGTACGTCAAACAGGTAATGATACGACTGATAGGTGTCCGACAATCAAAAAACATAGTCCCTTTCCGAACACTAAAGGGCTTACTTTTGTAGGTCTTGCAACGAACTTGACCTTGAATGATACTGTGCGTGATTAAATTGCCTGCACCAACCAAACCATAAGAACCACACAATGGATTATCACAATATTGATGAATTTTGAAAGCCTCAAAATCCGATTTTAACATATTTACTTGTCCCATACAACCGCAAAGATACTAAACATAGATTGCACACGCAAGTTCGGTATTTACGAAGTTAGGCAATGTGCTTTTGATAGAAACCAAAGGCAATCAACTGTTAAATGATGAAACAGAAACGAAGCGCGTGATAGGCAGTCGTTGGGCAAACATGGCAGGAACAGGCAAGGAATACAAATATTTTCTTGTGTCAGAGAATATCCAAAAAGAAGGCTACTACACCCTTGAAAGCATCAAAAAAGTTATCAAACAGCTTTAAAAACCCTTTCATCTACAGGCGTAGTAGCGTTGTGGTCTAAGTAAATCATTGCATCACCTTATCCAGTTCCTCTTTGCCCAACACTTGCGCTTGAGCTTTTAGATGAAGCCTACATAGTTTTTCTGTAGGCACACACTCCTTTGTTATTTTTTCGTGCTGATACATAGCGAGGCGG
>JAAFJK010000167.1 GCA_013298105.1 Cytophagales bacterium | reverse complement strand
TAAATCCTATCCTATTGAGCCAAGAAAAAATGAGTATAACAAATTAAAAAAGATGATGTTATTTTCGACACTTTTGTATGAAAAAAAAATACTGGCTTGCGGGTGTATTGGCTATGTTTTTGTGGCAAGCAAAGGCACAAACGCCCCAAGATTCCTTGCCTACCAAAGTCAATAAAACCAATTTGGATTTGGTCTATAATCACTATTTGCAAGATGGCAATAACTCTGCTGTAACAGGTGGAATAGGCACAGAGAAGTTGGTGGTTTACGCGCCAAGCATCAGCTACAAACGTACTAAAGGCACAAACGAAATAGCCTTTCAGGGTGGAGTCGATTTGATTTCGTCTGCTTCTACAGATAATATTGATTTTGTGGTTTCGTCTGCCTCCTCTTTTGATGCACGTTTTTACCTGAATGGGAATTATTCAAAGACCTTACCTGCCCAAAATCTCACACTGAGCAGTGGGCTTAGCACTTCAGGTGAGAGCGATTATCTCTCATGGGGAGCAAAGATAGGCATAGCCAAAGATTTTCCAGATAAGCTAAGAAGCTATGAAATTACGTTTCAGACTTTTCAAGATGACCTTCGCTGGGGGCGTAGATTGACTAAATGGGATTCGTTACAGCTCATTTATCCTTCGGAGCTTCGCAAACAAAAGTGGTATGACAGCTACAGGCGAAGTTCTTATAACCTCAAATTGGGCTTAACACAAGTGTTGAATAAACGCCATGTACTTGGTATTTTCCCTGAACTTGCCTACCAACATGGGATACTGGCTACCCCTTTTCATCGCGTCTATTTTCAAGATAGCAGAGTCAGTGTTGAGCAACTGCCTGATACGCGCTGGAAAGGCACATTGGCTTTGCAATTAAATTCTTTTGTGGGTGGTCGTGTGATTCTGAAAAATACGCTGCAAGGCTATACAGATAGTTTTGGAATACGGGGCTGGACTGCCGAAAATGAAACAGTCATCAAACTCAATCCTGAAGTGAGCCTGATGCCAAATGTGCGTTTTTACACACAAACTGGCTCACGTTATTTCGCGCCTTATAGAGTGCATAATCAACAAAGTACCTTCCATACTTCAGACTACGACCTCGCACCCTTGCAGACGTATCAGGTGGGTTTTGGGATAAAATACGCGCCTTTCAAAGCACTTGCGAAAAGTTGGGTTTTCAATACGGGTTTATTTCGGTATAGTTTTATGTATCGAAGCAATGGACTGACTGCGCATACTTTTTCGCTTACATTTCAGACTGAATGGGCGCACAAGAAAAAGGTAAAAAAGAAGTAGTGCTTTTGTTCGCGCCTTTTTTTCGGATTGACAACCGCGAGCGGATTGCCAACCGAAAAAAACGTAAATCGTAAATCTCAAATCGTCTATGTCTTGGCTTTCTATTTTTTATCCTTTGAGTAGTTTGTATGGATTCATCACAGCTGTCCGCAATAAACTGTATGACAAAGGATTTTGGCGCGTATATCAACCTACACGACCGCGCATTATCAATGTTGGCAATCTTACAGTCGGTGGGACAGGCAAAACGCCTCACGTAGAAATGCTCATCAGGCATTTTTTGCCTACCCACAAAGTAGCTACGCTGAGTAGGGGTTATGGCAGAAAAACCAAAGGTTTTCGAGTCGCACAACCCCTCGACTTGCCTGCCACGCTGGGAGATGAGCCGTTCCAAATGTATCAAAAATTCGGAGATATACCTATCACAGTAGGCGAAAAACGCGCGCCCGCGCTTGAGAAAATCCAAGCTATTTATCCAGAAGTAGAGGTAGTCTTGCTTGATGACGCTTTTCAGCACCGCGCTGTCAAGGCACACGCCAATATATTGCTGACAGATTTTGGGAGGCTTTTTTATGAAGATGTCCCCTTCCCTGTAGGGCGATTGCGCGAGGGCAGGCAAGGCGCAAAACGCGCTGATGCAGTCATAGTAACGAAATGCCCCCCTGACTTGCCTGCCCAAGAACGCCTCCGCATCTCTGCCCATATCCAACGTTATACGCTGAAGGATACGCCTGTTTTTTTTACAGCCTTCAGATACAGCTGTGCGCAAAAGCTACCCACAAAGGGACAAAAAATAAATGTTTTGACGGCACTTGCCAATCCTACACCTTTTTTGAAATACCTCGAAACGGATTATATTATCCAAAAACATCAAGATTTTCCTGACCATCATGCCTATACGCTCGCTGATGTAGAAAAACTTGAAAACTTGCCTACCTTCACGACTGAAAAGGATTGGGTAAAACTTTCTCAACCTGAATTTGCCCCATTTTGGGTGGGCAGGCAAGTGTATGTGATAGTGATAGAACCGTATTTTTTGGAAAATGCACAGGCGTTTTGGGATTTTTTAGCCCAAAAAGTTTGATTTTTGAAATTATTTACTTACCTTGCAACTCATCTTAAATCGTCCATTTTCTATGAAATCTTACGGCATTTTAGCTGGTATCATTGGTTTTGCTTTGTTTGTATTGGTATTTATGTCCATTACGGTCGTCAGTCCAGGTACGGTGGGCGTGGTAGTCCGTTTGGGTGCCGCCCAAAGCCAAGCTTTGCCTGAAGGCACACATTTTATAGCCCCCTTTATCACTTCGGTCGTTTCGATTGATACGCGGATTCGTAAACTTGAAGCATTGGCGACTGCCTCCTCCAAAGATTTGCAGAATGTAAGTTGCAAAATAGCCCTGAACTTTCAGGTAGAGAGCGTAAAAGCCTCTACGATTTACAAAAATTTGGGCTTAGATTATGACAACAGCATCATTCAGCCCACTATCCAAGAATCCATCAAATCTACGACTGCCCGCTATACTGCCGAAGAATTGATAACCAAACGCCCCCAAGTCAAAGATGATGTATCGGCTTATATCAAAAAACGATTGGCTGTCAATAATATCTTAGTAACAGATTTTTCGATTGTGGATTTTAGTTTTTCTCCCGAGTTCAACCGCGCCATCGAGTCTAAAGAAGTCGCCAAACAAAAAGCCCTTACTGCCCGCAATGACCTTGAGCGCATCAAAACCGAAGCTGAACAAGCGCGTGAGCGTGCGGCAGGCGAGGCTGATGCTCAAAAACTCCTCCAACAATCGCTTGATGACAGGCTTTTGCAACTAAAAGCCATCGAAAAATGGAACGGCATTATGCCTGTAGTACAAGGCAATGGCGGAGGTGCGTTTGTAGATGTGGCGGCTATGATGAAGAAATAAGGTTCTGCGAAAGTTATTGCGGAATTTGAAATAGGAGGCATTGTGAAAGTAAGTCATGTTGCTTCAACCCTTCGGGTGTCTAAACTAACTAACTCATTTTGAGTTAGTTAGTTTAGACACCCGAAGGGTTGAAGCTCTCTAAAAATCAAACACCCGCAATAACTTTTTAAG